>CAYXCE010000295.1:0-1512 GCA_964463395.1 uncultured Pseudothermotoga sp. | reverse complement strand
ATAGAAGGCAACAGGCTCGTCGGCATCGTGACCAAAAAGGCCGTCGACAAGGCGATGAACCACGGTATGCAGGACCATCCGGTGAAGGCGATCATGTCGAGCAAGTTGATCGTTGTGGACGCGAACACCCCGCTCAGCAAAGTGAGACAGCTCATGGTCGAAAACGACATAGGTCGGATACCCGTGCTCGAGAACGGCATACTGGTGGGCATCATCACCAGGACCGACGTGATGAGATCGAGTTTTGCGGACGCCGTGAGGAAGGCGCCGAGGAAAGCCGTGTACGAAGAACCGGCGCAGCAGTTCGTCAACGTTAGAGACCTCATGATATCCAGCCTGCCGAAGAAAATCTGCGATCTTTTGAGACAACTGGGACGTTTCGGAGACGAACTGAGCTTGCCCACCTACATCGTCGGTGGGTTCGTCAGAGACTTGTTGATGGGAAATCCCAACTTGGATCTGGACATCGTCGTGGAACGCGATGGGCTCCTTTTCTCAGAACATGCGGCGAGAAAGCTCGAAGCCGCTCTGGTCAAACACGAAAAGTTCCTCACAGCTTCACTGTTTTTGAAGGATGGAACGAGGATCGATGTGGCCACGGCGAGGACTGAATACTACGAAGCTCCGACGGAACTGCCACAGGTGGAAGTGAGCACCATAAAGAAAGATCTCTACAGGAGAGACTTCACCATAAACGCGATGGCCATAAAGCTCAACCAGAAAGATTTTGGGCTCTTGCTGGACTTCTTCGGGGCGAAGAAGGATTTGGAGAACGGCATTGTGAGATGTCTCCACACGCTGAGTTTCGTGGAAGATCCCACGAGGATCTTGAGGGCCGTCAGGTTCGAAACGCGTTTCGAATTCCGCATAGAAGATAGAACCTCACAGCTCATGCTCGAAGCCGTCAGACAGGGTTATCTCGAAAAAGTGAGCGGTCAAAGACTCAGACAAGAGTTTGAAAAAATCCTCGAAGAGAAGAAGTGGCTCGCCGCATTGAGAAGGCTCTCCGACTTCGAAGTGCTCAAGCGCATGTTCCCGGGTGTTTTCTACACGGTGACGATGGAACAGAAGTTGAGATCGCTATCTGAATTTCTCCCGTGGGCGGAGGAATTTTTCGGTGTTGTGAACAGGTTCTACGCGGTGATGTTCGTCTTCCTGGAGTACCATGGAGACACCGCGATCGGGCAGATCAAAGAGAGGTACGGCCTGTCGAACAGGTTCGTCGAAGAGCTCAAACTTTTGAAGAAGATGATCGTTCCACTCTCGAAGATCATCTCCAACAGGTTGAATTTCTCCGACATACACAAGATGGTCAAGGGTATCTCTCCCGAAGGATTCTGTTACATCGCGGCGTATCTGGATCCTGAGTCGCAGGAATATTTCAAGAAGTTTTTGACCGTTCAGAAGAGCACGAAGTTGAAGTACGTGGATGGAAAAACCATCATGCAAAAATTCGACTTGAAACCATCAAAATTCGTCGGAGAGTTGCTCGAAGAACTCTACTGTGCGAAG
>CAYXCE010000294.1:0-1532 GCA_964463395.1 uncultured Pseudothermotoga sp. | reverse complement strand
ATCTGTTCACCGTGCTCTTCCTCGTCTTTCCGTACCTGGTGATCGATCGACCTTTGATCTCGCTGTGTTGGACCATCGTGAACGCCGTGTTGGTCATATTCCTGTTCACCTTTTTCGTGTCGGTGGTGAAAGAGCAGAACTTCAGAAAGAACTTCCTCGAGATGTTCAGCATAAGCATGGGGGTTGCTGCCGTTTCCTTTTTCATCGGCCTGATCGCACGAAAGTTTTTTAACATAGAGATATGAGGAGGATTTCGATGTGAACGTCCATCGCGAAACGTTGGATCGTGGAACCGAGCCTCCAGAACGAATCGAGAGGATCGTCAGTTTGGTGTCCGGTTTCACCGAAGCTGTTTTTGAAATGGGCTGTGGAGATCGAGTGGTCGGAGTGTCGAGCTATTGTTCGCGCTACGTGAAGGACTTGAAAGCCGAGATCGTGGGAGACTATCTGACCGTCGACGAGGTCAAGCTCAGCTCCTTGAAGCCAGACGTCGTGCTGTTGACGACGGGTGTGCAGAGCGAGCTCGCCAAGAAGCTGCATCGAAAAGGTTATCCCGTTTTCGTCCTTCCGTTACCTAGGAGCATCAACGGCGTGTGGGAAAACGTCATTTTACTTGGAGGCTTACTCAAAGAAGTGGAGAAGGCGAAGCAGTTGGTGCTCAACTGGCAGAAAGTTTTTCTGTGCGATCTGAAGATCGAAGGTGAAAGACCCTCAGCCTACGTCGAACTTTGGCTCGGAAAGCATGTGAGAACGATAGGTGGTTTGAGTTTTGTGAACGATCTCGTGGAGTACGCAGGTTTGAAAAACATCTTCGGCGATGTCGCCGAGAGTTTCTTCGTTCCGGATCTCGAGAGAGTTTCCTCGATGGAACCTGAGGTTCTCATCTTTTTCTATGAACCGGATTTCCCGATAGAGCCGAAAAAACTCGTTGAGCGTAGAGGTTGGAACTGGCCTATGAAGCTGATAGAATCGACGGTGGAACCTGGAAAGAACTTGATCCACGACGGTCCATCGATGGTGAGAACGATCCAGTGGTTGAGACAACAAGTGTGGGGGTGAAGCGGATGGAGCAATTCAGATACTGGAAGATATACCTTTTGGGATTCGGCTTTTTCGGGATCAGCGTTCTTTGGCCTCTCTACAACGCCTATGTACCCATCTTTCTGAAAGATTTCGGTCTTCCGTCCTTCATCATTGGTTTGATCATGACCATAGACAACTTCTTTGCCATCTTGATGCTTCCTTACATCGGCACGTTGAGCGATCAGACCAGAACGAAATTGGGTCGTAGAAAACCGTACATACTCATTGGAGCACCGCTCGGTGCGCTCTTCTTCGCACTGATTCCTTTTTGTAAAGACATCGGATCTCTCGGATTGATGATGTTCGTGATCATCCTGATGAACTTCTCCATGGCCCTGTTCAGATCACCCGTGATCGCCCTGATGCCCGACATAACGCCCTCTGAAAAGAGGAGCCAGGCGAACGGGATCATCAACTTCATGGGTGGTTTTGGGGCACTGCTCGCCTAC
>CAYXCE010000293.1:0-1535 GCA_964463395.1 uncultured Pseudothermotoga sp. | reverse complement strand
GAGAGCTGGCTGGGGTATCTCTTCTCCAAACCGGTGAGTCCAACTACTTCGAGTATCTGCATCACTTTTTTCCGAATGGTATCACGAGACATCCTGCGTGCTTTTAACCCATAGGCGACATTCTCGAACACATTCAAATGTGGAAACAAAGCATAACTTTGAAAGACCATTGCAGTCGGGCGACGGTTCGGAGGTAGATCGTTGATCACACTGTTATCGATGAGTATGTCACCGGACGTAGGTATTTCGAATCCACCTATCAAACGCAACGTTGTGGTTTTTCCACAACCGGATGGTCCAAGCAGAGTCACGAGTTTCCCTTTTTCCACGCCGAAGCTCACACCATCCACGGCTTTCACTATGGAACGTGTGGCAGGGTCTTTGAAAACCTTCACCAAATTCTTAACCTCGACATAGTATTCGTTCACCCTTCAACCCTCCTGAGTTTCATCTGGTACGAAAGGTTGATCGTCACGATCCTCATCAGAAACATCGCTAAGACAATGAATCCTATCAAAACACAGCTCAAAGCCGCCGCCTGCGCTAAATCACCGTTGCTCACAGCCCCGAGGATCCTCACAGTGATGAGATTCCACCTGGCCGACACGACGAAAATCACGGCGCTTATGGCAGTCATGCTCCTAACGAAAGCGTTGAACAAGGCTGTGAAGAAAGCCGGCATCAATAAAGGAAGTGTGACTCTCCAGAAAGTTTGATTACTGTTGCATCCCAGGTCCATGGAAGCTTCTTCTATCGACTTGTCTATCTGATACAGTGCAGCCACTCCGTTCTGTACGCCCACAGGAAGTTCTCTGAAGACGAACACCAGTATGATGATCAATGCTGTTCCCGTCAGGATGAGTGGTTCCTGGTTGAACGCCAAAAGGTAACCTATACCAACCACCGTTCCAGGGACTGCAAAAGGTAGCAACGAAATGGCTTCCATCACTCTTCTACCGAAGAATTCTTTTCTCGCCACAAGATAGGCGATCATTATACCGAGCACACCGCACATGGGTGTCGCTACGGATGCCAACAGCAGAGTGTCTCTCAAGTACCTCCAACTGAAATTGAACACATACTTGTAGTTATCAAACGTTGGGGTGTGGTTCACGCCCCACAGCTTGGTGAAAGAACCGAACAGCACCGTACCGTAAAACAGCATGATCGAAGCTGTGAAAATGAAACAGATGAACGTGAGTATCGTCTTCGCCCAGTTTGGAAGTTCCATCGCCTTCGATAAGAAAGATTTACCCGTCACCGTAACGAAGGACTTTCTTGACAACCAGTATCTCTGGACAAAGAACGCTATCAGAGTAGGTATGAGAAGTATGATCGCGAGAGCAGAACCATGAGGTATCCTGTAACCTCCCGTGATCTCCAGATAGGCAGACACACTCAGCACGTGGTATTTTCCGCCAAGCACGAGTGGATTTCCAAAATCCGCCATCGATTGTGAAAACACCAAGAGCCATGCCGAGAGAACGCCCGGCATGCTCAAGGGAAAAGTCACGCGCCAGAAGGTTTTCCACTTA
>CAYXCE010000292.1:0-1542 GCA_964463395.1 uncultured Pseudothermotoga sp. | reverse complement strand
ATCACTCGCACGTCTGTAGGAGACGGTGCTAAAGCGATCGTGATACCCAAAGACCGTTCAGTGAAAGTCACACCTGCAGTTGTGAAAGTATCGGCGGGAACTGTGTTGAGGATTCCTGTAGTGATCGTAACGAATCTCGCCAGAACTATAGAAAAACTTCAGCAGAAGGGATTTTGGGTTTATGGTGCCGATATGTCCGGTACGAGTGTCTATGAAGAAGATTTTCAACCTCCTGTGGCTGTAGTTTTTGGAAACGAAGGCGAAGGGCTGAGTAGGTTGATCAGAGAAAAATGTGATCGACTCGTTGCTGTGCCAATGTATTCCGATATAGATTCACTCAATGTATCTGTCAGCGCCGGTATAATACTGTTTGAGATCGCCAGAAAAATTAGAAAGACAGGGTGATAGACGTGTTGACCGCTGTGCAAGTCCGGGAGGCTTATGAAAGAATACAGAACTTCATTCACAAAACACCCATTCTCACTTCAAAAACATTGAACGAGATGACGGGTCGACAGGTGTTCATGAAGGCAGAGAATTTCCAGAAGAGTGGATCTTTCAAGATAAGGGGAGCGACGAATTTCCTACTCTCCATGAGCGATGAGGAACGAAAGCGTGGTGTGGTGACTGGCTCGTCAGGAAACCATGGACAAGCTTTAGCGCTCGCTGGAAAGATGCTGGGGGTCGATGTGAAAGTCGTTGTTCCACAGGATGCATCGGCAGCGAAAGTGGCGGCCATAGAAGGATACGGTGCAAAACTCGAAAGATTTGGGACTTCTTCCACAGAACGCTTGCGACGAGCGAATCAGATTTCAATCGAAGAAGGTAGGGTTTTTGTCCCACCTTTCGATCATTATTGGATAATGGCGGGGCAAGGTACAGTTGGTTTGGAAGTGCTCGAACAACTCGAAGAGGTAGATGCCATCTTGGTCCCCTGTGGCGGGTGTGGTTTGATCGCTGGTATCTCGACGTACGTGAAAGAAAAGCGCCCGAATGTAATGATCTACGGCGTTGAGCCAGAGCAGAGTAACAGTACTTATCTCTCTCTGAAAGCTGGCCATAGAGTCGACCTTTTGAATATCCAAACGATCGCTGATGGTCTTCGAACGGCCAGCCCGGGTGAGCTGACCTTTCCGATAGTACAAAGGTACGTTGAAGATGTGCTTTTGGTGTCGGAAAGGGAAATCGCACAAGCAGTTGTTTTCTTGCTGGAACGTTGTAAGATCTTGGTTGAACCGTCCGGAGCGGTTACAGTTGCAGCGGTGATGTTTGGAAAGTTGCCTTTGAAACATCGAAAAGTGGTGGCGATCTTGTCTGGGGGGAACGTCGACACGGGGAGATTGATGGATATCTTCACGATGGTCAGAAACTGAGAATCACTTCGTGTGCCTATGCGCAATTTTTGTCGCAGCAAAAGCCCATGGTTTCAATCTATAAGCATAGCCCATGCCACGTATGTAACCCACGATGGAAGGTATGATCTGCTTACTGGGTCCATCATAACCGGCATCGATGTGGATCTCTGCACTGTCTAAATTGAGG
>CAYXCE010000291.1:0-1621 GCA_964463395.1 uncultured Pseudothermotoga sp. | reverse complement strand
GTGGTACAAACCGGTGTGAAATCCGCTGGATGGCTGAACAAGACGAACCATTTGCCTTTGTAAGCATCTGGCAGTTTCATTTTGCCGTGCGTCGTGAGCACTTCAACCTCAGGAAACCTTTCACCAATCAGTGGTATTCCCATGATGACACCTCCTCAGCAATTTAGGTTTCGCTGAGTAAATTATACCATATATATTGAATGATTTTCATTTCGTAATTAAAATACAACCCTTTATTGTCTCTTTTATGACGCCTCTTTCTAATTGTTTTTTAATGAGAATTTCATATAAAAACGGTGGATAATAATTTTTTACAACAAGGGGAGAAGATACATGAGGGCGAAGATTGAAAAACTCGTGATCTTCACTCTTTTGTGTCTATCCTCTGTGTTGATTTCGGAGACTTTTTTCAGTTCTTGGCAAGTAGTTTCTGAAACCCGTGACGAATCACGCTATAGGATGATCCTCGATGGTTCTCACATTGAAGCCCTTGAGGTGGTTTGGTACGGTGTTTCTGCACCTGGCCCCATTTTCAACGATTGTGTTCTGTTTTTATGTTACGACGTGTTTGGTAAACCCACCGCGTTTTTCAGATACGGTAGAGACGGCGACAACGTAGATAATCTGAACGGGTGGCATCTGTTTTACCTCATACTACCCAGCAGGGCCTCAGTGAAAACGGTAGACGTGATCCTTCGAAAAGCTCAGTCCAATCCAAGGTTGATAACGAAGTTGAGTACAATCAGACCAGCTAAACTCAATGTGGACCTTCAGTGGTATCCTTTGATCAATCAAGGTAGAGTTTCTTACACCGGTTAT
Organism: uncultured Pseudothermotoga sp.; assembly: GCA_964463395.1. Lineage (GTDB taxonomy): Bacteria > Thermotogota > Thermotogae > Thermotogales > DSM-5069 > Pseudothermotoga_A. Next base: position 802 of record CAYXCE010000291.1, on the reverse strand, counting down.
GAGTCGTTGCCCAGAGGTAAAGTTTGGATGCATGCGGCCAGCTTCGGGGTACCGAACGATTCACGAGTCGACTATGTGATCTGGAAGAAATTCACAAAACCGAATGTCCCGTCTGGTTTTTCCCCTAATCCAGACATTTATTTTGACGTCATCTATGCTGGTACGATCAACGTGGTGGGAGACGGTTGGACTGGCCGGGGAGGCTATTCGGCAGCCATTCAAGCTGGTGTCGGGCAAGGTGATTGGATCAATCAGGCGCTCTCCTCTGGAAAAGCACAGTTGTTGTGGAAAGCTGTCAGCCATTCGAGTGAAGGTTTCATTCGAGATCTGGCAGTGAACACAGCCAGTGGTCTTATAGACATCGCTATAGATGTGCTTGATCTCACGCTGTTGGGTTATATAAAATTTGCCATCGAAAGCGCCTTGCTTTTTAATACTCTCTTCGACATAGATGAGGAGATAGTCAAAAAGGCAACCGTCGTCTTCGAGAACTTTTCTCTCAATCCTAATCAAACCTCTATCAACGTGTGGTTGCGTCTCAGGGCGCAAGTCGTCGCCCTTGGTTTTGCTCACAGTGTTCTCAGTTTCTACACGGATGGAAACGTTGAAGGAGATTTGAGGGGCAACAGAGGTTTGGAGATAGGAACGATTCTTCTCCACTACAGAGGACCACAATCTCCAGAAGTCGTGGAAAGTTCTCTCAAAGATGGATCGATAGATGTACCACTTCAACAAGAGATCTCGCTGAAACTCAGCACGGTTGCGAACAGTTTTGAGTCATCAAAGATATTCTTCAAAAGAG
>CAYXCE010000290.1:0-1632 GCA_964463395.1 uncultured Pseudothermotoga sp. | reverse complement strand
GGACAAGGAGCGATAAGAATCAAACCCTTCACCAAGTCGGGTCTTTTGAAGGCGAATTTCATTCCCACGGCGCCACCGAGGGAGTGCGCCATCAGTACAACTCGCTTTAGATCCAGTCTTTCTACGAATTCTTCCACAGCTTTCACGTACGTTTCGATGCTCGCGGCGGAACGGTCTGAAAAACCAAAGTTGGGTAGATCCAGCGCCACCGTTTTAAACCCTTCGATCTTTCCCAAGATCGGTTTGAACCATCTGAACGAACCGAAATTTCCGTGGATGCACACGAGTGGCAAGCCTTCACCCGCTTCAACGTAGTGAATCTTCCCGAGGGACGTCTCAACGAACTTTCCTTCAGGCTTTCCACGCTTTCTTTTGAACCAGACGAGTGGGAGCTCTGCCCACTTGAGCCAAAAGTTCGTGGCGTGATAAGCTATGCCGCGCGGCATGAAGAGCACGGTGAGTATCAATATCGAACCGAAGATTATGGAGAGCGAAAAACGAGTTCTACTGAAAAAGAACGGCAAGATCGTGTAGAGCGAAGCGCCGAAGAAGGGTCCGACCTCCAGGGCGAGCCCACCGATCACGACCATCGCCAGAAGGTCCAAAGATTTTCCGAGGCCGAAGAGGCTCGGTGCGATGTAACCTATTGTGTGTGCATAGAGTGCGCCAGCGAGCGCCGCGAAAGCTGAACCGACGCTGAAGGCGATCACTTTGTGATAGGTCAGATTCACGCCGAACACCCTCGCGACCAGTTCGTTCTCTCTCATTGCGGAAAGCGCCCTGCCCGTCTTACCTCTGACGATGAACTTCATCAGATAGAAACACAGAATCAGAACGAGCAGAACGACGTAGTAATTCACCCTGTCGGTTCCAAACAGTTTTATGTTCCTCATACCGATGTGCCCACCCGTCAATTTCGACCAGGCACCGAAGAGCTGTTCCACCGCGACGACGAATCCCATCGTCACTATGGCGAGGTAGAAGCCCCTCAATCTGAGCGCTGGAAAACCGAGCAGAACACCCGTGAGTCCTCCCACGAGCGTCGCGGCGATCAACGATAGGGCGAGCGGGACGGAGAACCTTTGAACCAGTATCGCTGACGTGTACGCCCCAACACTCATGAATGCGGCGTGGCCTATGGAAATCTGTCCAGCGTAGCCCATGATCAGGTTCAACCCCATCGCAGCGATGGAATAGATCATGGTCAAGCTCAAAAGCGTCAATACAAAGCCACTGACCGTGGGTAAGAATGGAATCGAAAACAGGATCAACAGCAGCAACCATTTCATCTCTCACACTCTCCTGATCTCTTCACTTCCGAACAGTCCTTGAGGTCTAACGAGCAGTATCGCAACGATTATTCCCAAAGACAGAGTCGTTTTCAGCTCGTTGCTTATGTAACCACCTATCAGGTTCTCAACGACACCGAGGATCAAACCACCGAACACCGCACCGAGAAGACTGTCGAAACCTCCGAGCACCGCCGCGGTGAAACCTTGAAGTTGATAGTAGATCATCATCGTTGGGGAAACGTAGGTCCTCGGTGCCCCGAGCACCGCAACAGCGGTTCCCACTGCGGTACCGATCATCCACGACCAAGAGATGACCCTGTCTGGGTTGATACCCATCAAC
>CAYXCE010000289.1:0-1726 GCA_964463395.1 uncultured Pseudothermotoga sp. | reverse complement strand
GATCTTAGGTGCTCTCACATTTGGTCCACACTCACGAGCATCAAGGGATACGATTTGGCGAGTCCGATCACTTCTTTTGAAAAACCTCCTCTTGAGAAGAACGCATAGTATTTATTTTTGAAATCAAAAAGTGAAGCTTTCTCCATCGTTTCACTGACCGTTTCGATATCGATCGGCGTGTTTTGCCATTTGCACTCGACTATCAGCAGGTTATCCTCATCGTGGGCGATCACATCGATTTCTTCTTGCCTCTTCTTGATAGGATTGTTACCCCACCACTTGCCGATCCTCTCGAACCTGAAGGGAAGTTCACCCCTTTCGTTGAGCTCCCATAAATACTGAATAACTACTTCTTCAAAAATTTTTCCAACGTACTCGTTGAAATACGGCTCGATCTTTTTCTGAATGACGTCGTCCACAAAACCCCGTTCGATGAGATCTCTGTTTTTGAAAACGAACCGGTACCAGAATTTGAAGAAATTATCCTTGATAGTGTAGATACCCTCCTTAGCCACTTTGCCGATGGGTAAGGGTGTCACTCGTTCAACCAGCCTTAAACGCATCAGTGTGTCCAAATATTTAGAGATCTTCGTGACTTCCATTCCGATCTTAGTCGCAATCTCGTTCAGCTTCGTTCTCCCTTCGGCTATCGCTTCGAGTATCGAGTTGTAAACCATGGGCTCTCTCAATTCTTGCTTGAGAAGAAAGATCGGTTCTTCGTACAGGTATGAGTACCTGTTCAATACATTCGATCTGATGTTTTCAAACACGTCAACGCCATCACTGAAAGTCGCTAAGTACTGAGGGGTTCCACCCAACACTGCGTAAGCCATGATCTGTTGCTCAGTGTTGTACGTTGGGAAGAATTTTCTGGCTTCTGAAAAATTGAGAGGAGTGATTTCGAATTGAGCGGTCCTTCTACCGTACAACGGACTTTTATACCCGAGCACCTCTTTTTCCATGAAGCTAACGTAGGAACCGCACACTATCAGAAACAATCTGGTGTTTACAAATTTTTGATCGATGTATCTCTGCAGTATAGAGATTAAACCTTCGAAAGCGTTAGCCAAATATTGAAACTCGTCGAGCACCAAAATCAGTCTTTCCGACTTGGATTTTTCCGCTATGAAATCGAACGCATCTTCCCAGGATCGAAAACTGCTCAAGAAGGGTATACCGAAATGTTGAAACACCTCTCTGGAGAATCTCTCCAAAGCGACACTGGTGACGGTTTCATCCGAGACGTAGAATATGCAAGGTTTGTCCTTGCAGAACTCCAATAGTAGCGTCGTCTTACCGATCCTTCTTCTTCCATAGACAACCACGAACTGGAATCTATCCGTATTGTAAAGTCTGTTCAGTTCTGAAAGTTCAAGCTGTCTCCCCACGAACATCTTTCATCCCCCAATGTTTGTACTCAAAATAATTATACTCCAGAGTATAATACTCGTGAGTATAAAAATGGTACTGGGAAGATCTTTTCTTCCAATTCCAAAAGCACAAAGTATAATGGAAATCAGAGGTGGAGCACGTTGAAGATCGTTTTTCGATGGTTCGGTGAGGATGATCCCATCAAATTGGATCACATCAGGCAGATACCGGGTGTTGAAGGAATCGTGGGCGCGTTGTTCGACATGCCCGTCGGAGAAGTGTGGCCGTTCGAGAAGATAATGAAGCTGAAGAGCACAGTCGAATCTCACGGCTTGAAGTTGGAAGTGATAGAGAG
>CAYXCE010000288.1:0-1728 GCA_964463395.1 uncultured Pseudothermotoga sp. | reverse complement strand
ATGTAGACTTCGTCACGGCTCAGCTGAACAGACTCGAGGATCTTGGTGAGCAACTGGCCTGCCTTGCCAACGAATGGACGAGCCGTCTTGTCCTCTTCTTCACCTGGGCCTTCACCCACGAACATGATCGGTGTGTAGAGACTACCCTCACCCACGACAACGTTGGTCCTTCCCTGTGCGAGCTGACAAGCTGTGCATTTTTGTATTCTCTCGGACAAAATTTGCATCAGCTCTTCTCTAGTCAAGTGTGACCCTCCAAGCTTCGCACACTCAGAAACTATGTTATAGACATGAACGATGCTTCTAAAAGCATTGTATCACAGATTCACTCCACATTGATTTGGACTACGCACGGGATTGAAAAGTTCGCCACGGTTCAATCGCGTTGAGATTCTTCCAAAATGACCTTCAAAACCAGATCCACATCGTTCGTTTCGTATATTCTACCAGCCTTCCTGTTTTTGAAATGTCTGAGCGAGCTGTAGATCCTTTGAACGAGTTTTTTCTTACAATAGACCCACACGCCCCACGGTAACCTTCCCAAAAGGACAGATAGTGAAAGCGGATACATCGCCACATCTGCGACGCAGAGGAACTCATCGTCGTCTTCACACTCCACGATACCTATCCTGAAGTCTGCGTCTACGATGTTGATCTTGGAGAGTCTTGTGAGGAAACTTCCGATGTTCTTCACACGGCCTTCCAATATCAATTCGAAAACATCTTCGAGCACGTGACCCACCAAAAATTTCGAAAGATACATCAGATCTTCCGATGAAGCCGTTCTCAAAAACGCCGTTTCGCTCACCAAAGCCACAGCGAAAGCGAAAAGAACGTCTTCTGAAAGTTTTCCTTCGCTGAGATCGAAAAGGTTGAGCACGTTGGCACTTCTCAATCTGATGTGGGAACGGACGGCTTTCTCGACGAAGTTCTTCGAACAAACCTTGTGATGGTCGAAGATACAGTAATTCGAAACAGCGAAGGGCAACTGTTCAGGGTCAGATGTATCGTAAATGAAGAAAAGATATATCTTGGGAGGAAAACAGTTCTCGACCAAAAAACGTTGCATCAGTTTCTTCACTGTCAGATCTGGCTCATCGATGTATATGCCCCCGCCGAAGAGTTTGTAACCCCAATAGGCGCTGGCAAAACTGTCCGCATCTGCCTTCTTATGCGTCAGATGTAGAAAGGGAAGTTCACCACAGACTCGATTGGTCTGGATGGATCTTCCTCCTTTTGATTTTTCTCAACTTTTCAGTTGAAACGACACGCAATCTACTTTCAATATCGCTCTTCTCCGAGATGGTTTCCAGAACTTCTCGTGCCCTGCTCACTATTTCCGTTGGCAAACCCGCTATGGAAGCGACCTCGATCCCGTAGATCTTGTCTGCCACACCGTCGATAACTTTGTGCAGAAACACTATGTTCGAACCTTGTTCGAGCACCTGCACAGTTTTGTTCACCACACCTTCGTAGAGATTCGCGAGCTCCGTGAGTTCCGTGAAGTGCGTTGCGAAGATGCATTTGCAACCGATCTTGTTGTGTATGTACTCGCTCACCGCCCATGCGATGCTGATGCCATCGAACGTACTCGTGCCGCGACCAACTTCGTCCAGAAGAACGAGACTGTCCTTCGTCGCGTGGTAGATGATCTTTGCAACCTCGTTCATCTCGGTGAGGAACGTGCTTCGTCCCGCCACGACGTCGTCCCGCACACCCATCTTGGCG
>CAYXCE010000287.1:0-1747 GCA_964463395.1 uncultured Pseudothermotoga sp. | reverse complement strand
AAGGAAGCGTGAGTCCAGAACCCGGTTGAAAGATATTACCGATGATCAGACCTATGACGATGGCTATCGCCGTCGTGATCAAATAATAAGCGATCGTTTTCGCTCCGATCCTACCAAGCTTCCTCACGTTCTCCGTGCTCGCACTACCTACCACGAGCGATGCCAACACCAGCGGCACGATGATCATCCTGATGAGGTTCAAAAACAGATCTCCAAAGGGTTTGATGTAAGTTCTTGCAACGTTGGGAACAGGCTGCAGTATCAAGCCCACTATCACTCCGATGATCAAACCTATGAGTATACGCGTTGCCAGACCGAACTTCTTCACACCATCACCCCCACGACGAATGTTTTACACGAAGATATTATACGCATTCAAGTTATCAACCCAAAACTCACATCTTGAAAGAAAACATGCTCGCCACTGCGGCTGGTAAGAATTTTTCAAAAGAATCCGTCGTCGAAAGGTAAGTCAGAGTGATGGCAGACTCGTCCACGATCAGGTGCAACTGCAAAGCCGAAAGATTCTTTTCACCGTCGGTGAAAGAAAAGAGCCTCCAGAAAAACTCATCGCCCTCGACCATGTTCTGGCCGAACGAAAGTGCACGATAATCTCTGAGCTTCAACAGAGTGTTTCTTTCGACGAAGTCTGCGTATTCACTCGCTCTCATACGCCTCGGAAGTTTTTCCTGAACGATCTGGATGTAACCTATCTTTTCACCATCCACAGCCACGAATGAACCCATCTCTCCTTGCTCGAGCTGTGCTGGTACGAAAGGTTGGTGAAGGATCAACCTGTAAGAATATTTTTCATCAACGTAGTTGAAAAAAACAGAGCCTTTTATGCTCGTGATGGTCAACAGCGCCGGCACCAAATATTGGTAAAATTCTTCCTCCGGTGCGAAGTAACTCGCCACGTAAGCTTTGTTGCTGCGCAAAAACATCAGCTGGAAAGACTGAACGGTTTTTCCTGAAACATCTATCGAGAACCATCTGAAAAAACAATCCAAACCGACGATTTTTATAAAACCAACATTTCTTTCTCTCATAGAAGGTTGTCTGGTCGCTGCGACGAGGTCGTTCAAAGTCGTTGTCGCAGAAACTGCGAAGGAGACTATTTGTATCGTGCTCGCTGCCGTAGGCACTTTGAAAAGACCTATTTCACCAGGTCGAGAAGGTTGAAACACAAGGAAAGGTTCGTACACATTCAAAGCCAGATCCATAGCAGGTGAAATATAGAGCGTTTGACAAAAGATTGTTGTGGCAAACAACACAAGAAGAATTTGAACCAGCCTCATTTCATCACCCCACAGAAAAGAGTTTAGCATCCCTCATGGAAAAGATGAATCAAACATCTTTTTGTGGTCTCAATTGTTAAGAAATAATGACGTTGCACTTTTGACAGTACATTGAGTATAATATTAAAACAGAATGGAGGTGGAAGGTATGAGGAAACTCAAACACATGGTGAGAGGTTTCACGTTAGTTGAATTGTTGATCGTTCTAGCAGTGATCGCCGCTTTGCTCGCGATAGTGACGCCGATTGCATTGAACGCCGTCGCGCAAGCAAAAGCAGTGCAGGTTGCAGCGAATTTTAGAAACATCAAATCAGCTGTTGAAGCATATTTTTATACGAAACAAGTCACGGAACTCAACAATGCTACGACTACGTTGGTTTCCGAAGGTTATCTGACAAATTGGCCTACTGATTTCATGATTAAAGATTATGATGGAACAAGTGATAAGG
>CAYXCE010000286.1:0-1773 GCA_964463395.1 uncultured Pseudothermotoga sp. | reverse complement strand
GCAACAGCTCGTGTCGAAGCTCAATTTGGTTCCAGAAGACTGGGGAGGAGACACCATCGTCGTACCGATATCCGCGAGAACAGGCCAAGGCATAGACGAACTGCTCGAAATGATCCTACTGTTGGCCGACATGAAGGGTATCAAGTGCTATCCGAAGGGACCAGCGAGGTGTGTCGTCATAGAATCGAAGGTTGAACGTGGCTTGGGACCCGTCGCCAACGTGATCGTGAAGGATGGGATACTGAGAGTCAGCGATTATGTGGTGGCAGGTCCCATTTACGCCAAAGTGCGAACGTTGATCGATGACAAGGGAAGACACATCAAAGTTGCCGAACCATCTCAACCTGTCATGATCGTTGGTTTCGAAGAACTTCCAGATCCGCACTATACGATCTACGCCGTGGAGAATCTCGAGACAGCACGACAGATCAGCGAAGAGATCCGTAATCGACTCGAGAAAGAAAAAAGGGCCAAGCGACGCATGACCCTTGAAGAACTTTTGAAGATGATGGAAGAGAAGGAGAAGAAAGAATTGAACCTCGTGTTGAAAGCAGACACTGTGGGTTCTCTCAGTGCACTCCAGAGTGCGGTGGAATCGCTGAGATCAGACGAGATAAAGGTGAGCGTCGTACACGCCGGTGTCGGACCAGTCACAGAGAGCGACATCATGCTCGCCTCTACTTGCGATGGAGTCGTGATCGGATTCAGAATCAAGGTTGAATCGCAAGCTCGAAAGTTGGCAGAGGCCGAGGGTGTGCAGGTGAAAACCTACGAAATCATATACGATCTCATCGACAGTCTGAAGCTCGCGATGGAAGGCATGCTCAAGCCACAATTGGTCGAAGAATTGATAGGTCGCGGTGAGATAAAGAAAGTCTTCGAAATAAAGAGAGTGGGGAAAGTCGCAGGAGTTCAAATGCTCGAGGGAAAGGCAACTCGAGACAGCAAAGTGAAAGTTTACAGGAACGGCGTTCTACTCTTCACGGATGAAATCGACAGTTTGAAACATTTCAAAGAAGATGTGAACCAGATAGAAGCGCCACAAGAATGTGGTATAAAACTCAAAAGCAGAGCGGATTTTCAAGAAGGTGACGAACTGGAATTCTACCAGATCAAGGAAATCAAAAGAACTCTGTGAACCTTGTCAAGAAGATTCCTTGATCTGTTGAGAATCCGCCAAGCATTTTTCACAGATCCCATGAACGATGAGCTCGGTTCTCTTGACCTGGCCAGGCGTTTTCAGAGAGACCTCGTAAGTTATGTCGTACACGGTTCCGCACGTTTCACAGACAAAATGGCCGTGGTCTGACGTGTCCACATCGAAAATGGTGACTGTTTCGGTGATGGGGATTTTTTTGATTTGACCCATCTGCTCGAGCACGTGTATCGTGTTGTATATCGTGGTGAAAGAGACGCTACCGACCTTGCGCAGGACGTGCTCGTATATCTGCTGGGCCGTGGGGTGAACCCTGTGCGTCTGCAAAAATCTTATGATCTCGACCCTCTGTGGCGTGACTTTCAAACCTTTTGATCTGAGCATGTCAGCAATTTGGCTCGTTGTCATTTTGCAACCTCCTTGAGAATTATAACACCACTCAACAATATCATGATCCAGATCCATGTGATTTATAATCGAATTGGAGGTGTTTTTGTAATAAGACTCGCAGAGGCCATCGAGACGATAAGACACGCGGCCGCTCCTTTGGTAGAGGAAAGATGCGAACAGTTCAAAGATCTTGGAAGAAACGGTACAGAAGAACAACTCTACAGTGA
>CAYXCE010000285.1:0-1805 GCA_964463395.1 uncultured Pseudothermotoga sp. | reverse complement strand
GTCCTATCGCGAAATATATGGGAGCACGTTCCGAGAGTGGATCGAGCTCTTTCGAAAGTTCCTGCAAAGCTAAATACGTCAGAACGCCGCTGCCACCGATGAACTTTTCGAAAAGTTGTGTGACGTCCGTTCGTTCTATCTTCCCTGTGGAGAGATCTATAGAGAGCATTCTGTACATCACACCACCTCCTGCATGGCCAAAACGTCCGTCGGACAGTACCGTGTGCAGACTCCACAGTGGTGACAAACGATCGGAATCTGTTGCTGTTCGTCCCACTGTAGAGCGTTCGCGGCGCAAGCCTTGATGCACTTTCTACAGCTCGTACAGAGTTCTTTCACCAATTCGACACCGAAGCCCCTCTTGGCTAACCTCAGTGCACCCGTTGGACACGCCGCAGCGCATTCTGGTTGCTTACAAGCTTGACAAACGCGCACGGAGAAGGCTCCCTCAACACCAGGATAGTTCTTCACCCTCATGGCGGATTTCTCTATCCCCACGGCACCGTACCAAGTGCGCGTGCATGCGAACATACAGGAGTAACATCCGATGCACCTTTCTCTATCTTTCACCACGAGTTTCTTCGCCACGTTCCCACCTCCATTCTTCAGAATCTTTCTTGGTTTTTCTGAAGAGAAATTTGATGAATTTCACGAAAGCGAGTGAGAGCAAGCATAAAAACACCCCAAAGATCGCCCCAGAGATGTCTATGATGATGTCGTTCAGCGAGGCTCCCCTCCCATGGAACTGCTGAAGATATTCATCGAAACTCGCAACGAGCGCAGGCAAAGAAAGGCCGAGCAGTATGGCGATGATCAACTTGCGTGAATAAAGTAATGCGAACCAAAAGGTGATCACGCCGAGCACCATGTACAGACCCACGTGCGCCGATTTTCGAACGAGTTCGATCGTGGGCATCTTTTTGTTCGCAAACCAGAGTCTGTTCAACCCTTCTTTGAGTTTCATGAAGAGCGGTGTGTTTGAAAAATCCAACACTTGATCTATTTTCTTCAAAACTCTGTAGGCCCAGCGCGCTTGCTGTGTCGAAACGTATGGGTTTCGAGTGCCGAAATACAGCACGAGACAAACCCAGAGGGCCAACAAGGTGAACACCACGAACGAGAACCACTTTTTGTTCATGAACGTTCACACCTTCCTCCATTCACATTCTGCCACACTCGTGTTGATAAAATCTTAATTGAAAACGGAGCCGTGGGAGGTGAACTGTTTGAAAATATCGATCGTTGGTGCTGGGAGTGCCGTTTTTTCGATGAGCCTTGTGAACGATCTGTGCAAGCTGAAAGGTTTGTCCAATTCCACGATCGTTCTGATGGACATCGACCCCGCTCGTTTGAACGCAGTCTTCAGATTGGCCACTCGGTACGCCCAAGAGATCGGTGCGAGTTTGAAGATCGAGGTGACCCAGAATTTAGAAGAAGCTCTGAATGGTTGTGATTTCGTTGTGAACACGGCGCAGGTCGGTGGGAGCGAGTACATCGAGAAGGTGAGAAAGATAAGTGAGAAGTATGGTTACTACAGAGGTATCGACGCTCAGGAATTCAACATGGTCTCGAACTACTACACGATCAGTTATTTCAATCAGCTCAAATTCTTCGTGGATCTGGCGAAGTTGATGGAAAAACTCTGTCCTAAAGCTCTCTTGTTGCTCGTATCGAACCCCGTTTTCGAGGGAACGAATCTGATCAGCAGATGTTCGGATGTGGAAGTCATCGGCTTTTGTCATGGATATCGTGGTGTGTTCGAGATGGCTGAAGCACTCGGTTTGGACGAATCGAAATTGGACTGG
>CAYXCE010000284.1:0-1835 GCA_964463395.1 uncultured Pseudothermotoga sp. | reverse complement strand
TTCATGAACTCACCTCCTGCAAAAGTTGATATCCAACATTTTGAATTATATCAAAAGAAAAATTCCATATGGATTCAAAAGAGTTTGCAAAAAATCGCGGCGAGCGATCCCGAAACGATGGGTGCCAAGAACCACGCGCTCATCATTTCCAAAACGGTCTTTTTACCTGAAAGCTTCACGCCTCGAGCATAACCAGCGCCGATGATCCCACCAACGATGGCTTGAGATGCGGCAACAGGAACTCCGATCAAGCTGAAGAACCAAAGTGTGATCGCTTGAGCCAGCATGGCAACGAGCGAAGAAAAATGGTCCAACAGAACGATCTGTTTTCCCACCGTGTCGATGACCTTTTTACTGCTCGTGACAACACCGATGGCGATGGCGGAACCACCCAGAAGGGTGGCGAACTGCATGGATGGAAAATGGTTCAAAACGGGGCCTGTGACGTTCGCCACGTTGTTCGCACCGAGCGCGTAAGCATCGTAGAGGCCTGCGAGCCACGACATGCTGTAGATGAAAAAGTCTTGTATCTGTGTTCTTCTGATCCTTCTGAAGAAGAACGCGAGCACGTGGAAGACCAAGAATGCAACGATTGCGGCGAAGATTGGAGTGATGAGCCAAGAAACCAGGAATTTGACTATTGTCAGCCATTGCATGCTCGCTATACCTATCCTCACCAAGCCAACACCGACCATGCCACCGAAAACCGTCTGCGTGGCTGAAGCTGGAAAACCGAACCTCGTCAACGCGAGCATCGTGAGGGCGGCACAGAGCAGCACCAAGACACCATCGTAGGGATGCGCAGAGCCCAGTGAAGAGACGTTCTTCAAACCTTCTTGACCGTTGAGCAGGGCGCCGAGCACGACGAACAATGAGCCGATCAGCGCGATCTTTCTATGTTGGAACACGCCTGTTGCAATGCCCGGGCCGAAGATCGAAGCCGTGTTGTTCGCTCCGAGGATCCAACCTAAAAAGATTGCCGAAAGCACGTACCACATACGCTACCACCTCGTGGTGCTGAAACTGTTGTGAAAAATATTGTAGCACCGAGGAGGTCAATCGGAAAACAGCGGGCTGTTTCTCAAAGACCGCAACAGTTCTTGATGATCCAGCTCTCCACGCTCTATACTGTCGGATTTTTCTTCGAGTTCACGCGTCAAAGATTCACTGGCGAAGGTTGGATAGTGCTTGCTCAGCCATTCGAAGACTTTTCTTCCGAGTTCTGTCGCGAGCAGGTACTCACCTTTCTGAACCACATAACCGCGCTCGAGTAAATTCTGAACGATCTTGGCGTAGGTAGAGGGTCTTCCAAGACCCCTTTCTTGCATCCGTTTGATGAGGCTTCCTTGGGTGAACGGCGGTTGCTTTGAAACCAGCTCGGTCTTGATGAAAGCTATGGAAGGTTCTTTCTCTACATGTTGCACTCTGAAAGGTAAAAAAAGATCAAAACCGTGCTCGATCACGCCGTCGATGATCTCCCAGGTATGACAGTTCGAATCGAACGAAAGAAGGAGCTTTTTCTTCAAAACCTTGGCAGGTTTCATTTGAGAGGCGATGAATCTTTTGTATATCGCGGCGTAAACTGTGAGGACGAGTTTTGGATCAGAGAAATTCACCCTTCCAAGTTCGATCCAGAGTTTGAGTTCCTCAGGACTCAGGCTCTTCGTGATTCTGATACATTCGTGAGCTCCAGCGGAATGGTACTGCCTTGGTTGGAACAGATCTCTTGAGAACTTTTCTGAAACGATCTGTTCTGCCAACTTCACACCAGTTTCGGAGACTGTGAAGCTATCGGTGCGATGATAGGTGATCAAACCTTGTTCGAAGAGTTCTTG
>CAYXCE010000283.1:0-1836 GCA_964463395.1 uncultured Pseudothermotoga sp. | reverse complement strand
TTTTTTGGTCGTTATTGGTGTAGGAAGGTGGTGATTATAAAATCTTCAGTGGGAGGTGAAGATTTTGGAGAAGGTGAAGGTTTGGAAACCCACTCAGAGGGAGATAGAGGAAGCGAAGAGATGGCCCACTTGGTCGAAAGAAAAAAGCGTTTTCGATTGGTATTACGATGAGGACGAGCAGTTCTATGTTGTGGAAGGCGAAGTGGAAGTCACGCTCGATGATGGCACGAAAGTTCAGTTCAGTGCTGGAGACATGGTGAAATTCAAGGCTGGAACGAAGTGCATCTGGAATGTGAAGAAAGATATCTTCAAGCACTACAAGTTGGGTTGAACAAAAAATATGGGCGATCTCTCGATCGCCCAAACATACTTTTATCCGTGTATCTATGTCGTCAAAGGAGGGTGGGGGGTCTTGCCCTGGTTCCACAACTTAGACGCTCACCTTTGCGGGTGAGTTCAGGTGATATTTGTAAATTCGTTGTGAACTGGAAGGTGATGTAACATGAACATCCTCGAAGGAACACCGAAAAACGATGGTTTCAGAATGCCTGCCGAGTTCGAACCACACGCAGGTTGTTGGATGATATGGCCAGAGAGAACGGACGTTTGGCGGTATGGGGCGAAGCCCGCCCAGGAAGTTTTTGCGAAAGTCGCTGAAGTCATAAGTCAGTTCGAAAGAGTCACCGTGTGCGCTTCTCACAAACAGTATTTCAACGCCAGAATGCGCTTACCAGCGAGAATCAGAGTGATAGAATTGTCGAGCAACGACGCTTGGATGAGGGATGTCGGGCCGACTTTCGTCGTGAACGACGATGGAAAGGTGCGTGCGGTGAGATGGAAGTTCAACGCTTGGGGCGGAATATATTTTCCCTGGGACAAGGATGAATTGGTTTCACTGAAAGTTGCTGATGTTGAAAACATCGATTGTTATGAAGCACCCATCGTTCTGGAGGGTGGCTCCATAGACGTCGACGGTGAAGGTACGCTCATAACGACCGAAGAATGTCTTCTCAATCCGAACAGGAATCCTGGTTTCACCAAACAACAGATAGAAAGAGTGTTGAAGGATTATCTCGGGATCGAAAAGATCGTCTGGTTGAAACGGGGCGTCTACAACGATGAGACCAGTGGGCACGTGGACAACCTCTGTAGATTCGTTAGACCTGCTGAAGTTGTTCTGACTTGGACCGATGACAAGAATGATCCGCAGTACGAGACGAGCAGGGAAAATTACGAGATACTTTTGAAAGAAACGGATGCGAAAGGAAGAAGATTCAAGATTCACAAGATCCATCAACCCTCTCCAATTTACGTAGAAAAAGAGGATGTCGCTACCGTGGATTTTGCAGAGAAAACTCTTAGAAAAACTCCTGGATACAGATTAGCCGCTTCTTATGTGAACTTCTACATCGCGAATGGTGCACTGATCGTTCCGGTTTACAATGATCCGAAGGATGAAGAGGCGTTGGCGAAATTCAAAGAGATCTTTCCAGAAAGAAAGATCATCGGCGTGTACTCGAGGGAGATCTTGCTCGGAGGGGGAGCGATCCATTGTATAACGCTTCAACAACCGTTGGGGGTGAAAAGGTGCTGAAGGACAGGGTGGTCATCGTTACGGGTGGTGGACAAGGCATAGGTGCCGCGATCGTACAAGCTTTTGCCGAGAACAGTGCGAAAGTTGTGATCGCCGAAATAGACGAGGAGGCTGGTATAGAACGTGAAAAAATGTTGAGAGAAAAAGGCTACGAGGTGAGTTTCATCAAGACCGATGTTTCCGATGAATCGTCTGTCAAACGGATGATCGAGCGAGCCGTTTCGGCGTACGGAAGTATCGAT
>CAYXCE010000282.1:0-1840 GCA_964463395.1 uncultured Pseudothermotoga sp. | reverse complement strand
AAGTTCGAGACGCATCTCAAATTGGATTTGTCGAACATCGGAGCCGTGCTGAACGAACTTCACGTTGAACGCATACCACCGTGCCGAACAGTGGGTGGACACAGCGAGGCGATCAAAAAGTTGGAAGAGTTCGTCGAGAAGAAGTTCGACAAGTACGCTCGGTTCAAGAATGATCCGAGTCAAGACGTCGAATCGAAACTGAGTCCTTATCTTCACTTTGGTCACATGAGTCCGCAGGAAATTTTGCAGAGACTGCGTCTAACTGGCGATAAGGAAAATTACGAGGCATTTTTAGAACAGCTCATCGTTCGAAGAGAACTCGCACACAATTTTGTCTATCACGTGGAAAATTTAGATGACCTTTACAGTCTGCTTCCTGGTTGGGCGGCGAAAACGCTCTCAGATCATTCAAAAGATGTTCGAACGTATCTGTACGAACTTGAACAGTTCGAAGCGGCGCAGACCCACGACGAACTTTGGAACCTCGCACAGAAACAGTTGCTCGAAGAGGGAAAAATACACAACTATCTGAGGATGTATTGGGGCAAAAAGATCATCGAGTGGAGCACGTCTCCGCAGAGAGCTTATCAGATCATGGTGCATCTCAACGACAAGTATGCGCTGGATGGCAGAGACCCGAACGGCTACGTCGGAATTCTTTGGTGCTTTGGATTGCACGATAGGCCTTTCAAAGAACGGAAAGTGTTCGGCAAGGTTCGGTACATGGGATCAGGAAAGATTTTGAAGAGTCTATCTCGATGATTCATCGGTTGAAATGTCTTCTCAGTTCTTCATTGAACGGTAAATTCAAAATTTCCTCCAGGACGTTCACAACCTGTTCATGAGATTTTGTTCTGGGATCTCTGATCAGTATTTCTTCTAAAACTCTCCTGTCTTTGGATGTGAAAGCTTCCAAATGCCATTCCATCCTCAGTATCCTCGGCCACAGGTAGAATTTCTTTATCCTGTCGGTCAGGTCCGGTTCGACTCTTTCCCTCTCGATACCATTTTCATCCACCCAGACAGGAAGTTCCATCACCAGATCGTCTGGAAGATCTTTGAGTGCACCTCGGTTCTCCACGTTCAAAAACAACCTCGTTCTCTTTCCGTTGACTATCGCGTTGATGAATGGAATGTGTTGTTCACCACTCAATCTACCTTTCGCGAAGATCTGCGGAACGATCTCTGTGAGTTTCACACGAGGGTTGGTTCGAACCTCCTCGGCGAGTTTGATCAGATCTTCCCTCGCTTTTCTCAACATTTGATGGAATTTCGGTCTTTCGACTTCGTTGTCGATGCCTCCAAATTTTCCAAACCATTCTTTCTTCGTCTCCAAATTCCAATGGTACTTCCATGTGCCGTTCCTCACGGTATCGCCGATTGGAAGCATTCCGTAGAATCTGTACATGTCCATCGCCGCCGGTGACATCTGTACATCCCAAGGGTTCTCTGGTTCCCACCTCGGTAGTTCTTTTTCCATCCATTCATCCAAAAGTGGATAGGCGTCTTCACCTCTGTATCTGAACCTGTTCAGCCAGATACCGTGGTTCACACCGGCAACTTGCCAATCAACTTCTTTTGGGTCTAAACCCAACTTTTCGAAAACTTCGTAGGCGCCAGCGACACCGTGGCAGAACCCTATTATCTTCGCACTGGTCAATCTTTTCACGAGCTGAGTGATCTCGAAGACGGGATTCGCAGTCTGCATTAAATAAGCTTTCGGAGCCAATCTTTCCATCTTCTGGGCTATATCGAGGGCCAGTTTCAGATCCGGATACGAAGCGAGAACGTAGGTGTCGGTGGACACCATGTTGAACTCTTGAGAAACTATGCCCCTGTA
>CAYXCE010000281.1:0-1850 GCA_964463395.1 uncultured Pseudothermotoga sp. | reverse complement strand
TGGTAATATTGACTTAAAAAAGGAGGTGTCAGGATGAAGCTTTTAATCAAGGATGTTGGTGAGATAGATGTGGATGGATACAGTTCGATTCAAGCTGTTGCCGAGAAAATCGGTAGAAAAGATGTCATAGCCGCAATTCATAACGGAAATCTGTTGGACATTCGGGATATGGTGAGTGGCGGTCAAATCGAGTTCGTTACGATCGACCATCCTCTCGCACCCCAAGTCTATCGACACACGATGTCCCACATCATGGCTCAGGCCGTGATGAGGATATTCGGTGAGGATAAAGTTCTACTAGGTATAGGTCCAGTGATCGAAAATGGTTTTTACTACGACTTCGAAATCGTTTCCGGCAGGATCGTGGAGGAAGATATACCGAGGATCGAAGAAGCGATGAAAAAAATCATCGAAGAAGATCTACCCATAGAACGGTTCACTATGAGAAAAGAGGAAGCCATAGAATTCATGAAGAAAAGAGGACAAAAATACAAGATCGAGTTGTTGAACGAGATGACGGAGGAAGTTGTGACGTTCTACAAGCAAGGTGAGTTCGTTGATCTGTGTAGAGGGCCACATCTACCGTCTACGGGTTTTGTGAAACATTTCAAATTACTTTCAGTGTCCGGGGCGTACTGGAGAGGAAATGAGAACAATCCGATGCTTCAGAGAATATATGGAACCGCTTTCACAAGTGAGGAAGAATTGAAAAAATATGTAGAAATGCTTGAGGAAGCTAAAAGGAGAGATCACAGAAAGTTAGGACCGGCATTGGGAATATTCTTCATAGACTACGACTACGCACCAGGTATGCCCATTTTTACCCCAGCGGGGACAATCATCCTGCGTGAACTGATGAATTTTTCAAGGGAACTGCATTTGAAGAGCGGTTATCAAGAGGTCATGACGCCCCTGGTGATGAGTGAAAAGCTGTGGAGGATGTCCGGTCACTGGGATCATTACAAAGAGAACATGTACTTCACCTCGAAAGAGGATCAGAATTTCGCGATAAAGCCTATGAACTGTCCAGGACACATACTGATTTACAAGAGCAAGACGGTCTCGTACCGAGACCTGCCGATAAGGTATTTTGAGTTCGGGCGGGTCCACAGGTATGAAAGAAGCGGTGTACTCCACGGTTTGCTTCGCGTCAGAAGCTTCACTCAGGACGATGCGCATATCTTCTGCAGGATCGATCAAATAGAACAGGAGATCGTGGGAATCATAAAATTGATAGAACGCATATACGCTCAATTCGGTTTTGAATACTCCGTTGAATTGAGCACGATGCCAGAGAACCACATGGGTGATGTGGAGACTTGGAACATGGCCACGGAATCTCTCAAAAATGCTTTAGATTCAATCAAATTGCCGTACGTAGTCAAAGAAGGTGAAGGGGCTTTCTATGGACCAAAGATAGACTTTCACGTGAAAGATTCGATCGGCAGGACTTGGCAGTGTGCCACAGTTCAGTTGGATTTTCTCATGCCACAGAGGTTCGATCTGTACTACGTGGACGCAGATGGGTCTCAGGTCCGACCGGTAATGATACACACAGCGAAATATGGAAGTTTGGAAAGATTTCTCGGTATACTCATCGAACACTTCGCTGGTGCTTTTCCAACATGGCTCGCTCCGGTTCAAGTCGTGATCTTGCCCATATCGGACAGACACAGACATTACGCTGAGCAACTCATCGAGATCTTCTCACAGAATGGTGTGAGAGTCAAGCTTGACGCACGTCACGAAACACTCTCTTACAGGGTGAGAGAAGCTCAAACCATGAAGATACCCTACATGTTGATCGTCGGTGATAGGGAAATGAACGAGAAAAAAGTATCAGTCAGAAC
>CAYXCE010000280.1:0-1855 GCA_964463395.1 uncultured Pseudothermotoga sp. | reverse complement strand
AATGCGAACGGTCAGAACGGCGCTCTGTTCAACCGCCATTTTCCCTCACCGTCTTTCTCCACGATGCCTTTCTGTTTCATCTTGTGTAGCAAGGCCCTCAACATATTGGATGGACTGCTCGTGATCTGCATGAGCTCTTGTATCGTCTTGGGAGACTCCGTCAAAGCTTCCTCTATCGTTTCGACCAAGGTCTTTTCTTGAGAGCGTTCCTCCACATCCGTGTGCGTGAACATCACGCTTTTGTCTATGAAAGACATGAAGAAGCCAGCCGGTGGGTGATAACCCACGTTGCTCTTTCTGCAGAAGAAGCTCACCACGTAGTTGTCCTGACTGACTTTTTCGCTCCGAATTTCCCAAGTCAATCTCGGATAGTTCTCGAAATAGACCGAGCCTATGGGAAGTCTTTGACCGTTGTCTTTTCTTTCACTCTTGGAAACGTGCGTGAGCAACAGAACGGCTATGCCACGAGAGGTGAACTGTCTGACCGCTTGGAACAAATTCAACGCAGCTTCTGCAGACAGGATGTCTCCACCACAGGCTGGTCCAGCGCTGTCCACGATGACTAAAACGACGTTGTTCTCCAAAGCTTTCCTCACGATGTTGTCCACGCACTGGATCAATGGAAGTTTACAAGAAACGTATATGGGACAACTCATCTGCTTCCATCCCATGCCGCGGCTCATCATGTAAGCCCTTCTGTTCAGCTCGTCTTTACCGGTCTCCCAATCCAGATACATCACCCTGCCAGGTTTGACTTTTCCGAAAAAGTCGATCCCAGATTCCACACATATACCAGCCGCGATGGCGAAGAAGCTTTTTCCGGCAGAGCCTGGTGCGTACCAGAGCGTGACGTTCTTTGCGAGCACCAACGGCTCGATGATGTATTCGACTTCGCTCTCTTTGGGTTCTATCTGTTCGATGGGTTCTGGTTGAAAGATCCTCTGTAGTACATCTGTGGAGATGGCTTCTATCACGTCCGACCAGTTGAACTTGTAGAACTCGTTGAGGTCTTTCGAAAGCTGCGTGCGAGATTTCGGTGCGAGTAGGTTGAACTTGCCTATGTAAGGATAGGTTCTACCGTGCACGGAAACTATTTGAAGTTTGAGTATCGCAGAGATGGAGTCTGAATGGTTAGTGATCTGTTCGAGAGATACATCTATAGTGTCTCCAGAATCTGTTTCACAGACCAAGTAGCGATAACCGTTCACCACTTCACCCATGAACTTGATCTTCACAAACTTCACCTCACTCGATGGAGGGTTTATCTTTGAAGTCTTTTCCATCGTCGTGTGGGTGAACCTTCAAGGACTTGACTAAAAACTCTATGAATTTCAACATCTCTTGATTCTGTCGCTCGAGTTTCTCTATCCTTCTGAGCAGTTCGAGATATTCTCTGTCTTTCTTTCCAGAAGTTCGTGGTGTCAGTCCTTGTCGGTGGTAATGGTCCAACCAATCTGAAGAGCAGGGGAAATCTATCATGTCGCTCATGTTCACACCCCCACGGCACGGTCTGGATTCGAACCACCTTCCTGCAAACTCTCCTCCTTCAATTCCTCCCTCGCCACCAATCCAGATATGTTGAACTGCCTCCTCAACGCAGCAACTTCAGCAACCTTTTGAATCATCGCTGTAGGGTACTGTCTCCAAACAGGTGTGTTCTGCCAGTATTCATTGAAGTCCACGAACACTATCACGGGTGGTCTTTTCTTGTGTCTCGCCATGGCCCAAGCTCCTATGATCGAACCTCTCCTGATACCAAATTTGTGTTTCACCTCCAACTTCGATGCGTCGATCTCGAACTCGTCTCCTTCTCTCACCACGGCCGAAACGATCCCGTCGAAATCTTCATCTCTCA
>CAYXCE010000279.1:0-1856 GCA_964463395.1 uncultured Pseudothermotoga sp. | reverse complement strand
GGTTCATCCTCCCTTTCACCATGACGGCGAACATCAAAATGATCAAAAGCAGAGGGATTATCAAGAAAGAATCGCTCAGAAACATCAAAATCTTGTCCGTTTTACCACCCTTGTGACCCGCAGTCAGTCCTATGATTATCGCTATGATGCGTGACACCGTGCTTGCGATCAACGACATCGTCAGAGAGTTCCTCACGGCGAACGTGAGCAACCAGAACACGTCTTGTCCTGTGGAAGTCGTGCCCAGTACGTGGGGCCAATGTGGGGGTAGATCCCTCGGAACCACTCTCCATCTGTAGGGGTTGTATGGAGAGAAGAACGAGAGTATGGACAGTGTGAAGAGTACAAGACAAACGATGAAAGCGAATCTGAACCTCGCATCTCTGAGAAGATCTCTCAGCACCCTCATTTACCTCAACTCCTCATCTGTATCTGACTCTCGGATCGAACACAGGATAGAGCAGATCTATCACGAGAATGCTCGTGGTGATGACGAATATCGACATCGTCATGATGCCCATGAGCAGATTGTAATCACCCGTGAAAATGGCGTTGTACAGGAGCGAACCCAAACCGGGATAAGAAAAGACGATCTCGGTGATCAGAGCACCGCTGAATATCTGTCCCAACGACAGTGCCAGGCCCGTGATCTGTGGTAACATCGCGTTCCTCATGACGTACCTGCCCACGATCTTGGATTGGCTCAGGCCTGCGAGTTTAGCGTAGGCCACGAAATCTTCGTTCTTGACGCTCTGCACGACGAGTTTCATCGCCTGAAACCACAGAAAAATTCCTATCAGTATCAAAGACATCGCCGGCAAGAATGCGTATCTGAGCAGTATGAGAATACTCCTCAGATCGAACCTGATCCTACCACCTATCAAGAACCCACCACCCAGTGGGAAGATCGGGATCAAGTAGGCGAACAGCAACAACAAACTCAGCGCCAGCACATAGTAAGGCATAGGCCTTATCACCATCGAAATCACGTCCAAAGTCTTTGCCCACCTCTTCTGTGGAAAATACCCCGCCAGTGCACCCATCACGTTACCGATGAGCCACGAAACGAGCGTGGTTGTCAACAGAAGTCCAAGCGTCCAAGGTAGAGATTGTCTTATCAGTGAGATGACAGGCACGGGGAACTGATAATAAGATGGTCCAAAGTCACCCTTGATCAATCTCCTCCAAAAGCCCCAGTACTGTTCCCACAGAGTTCCCTTCAACCCGTAAAGTTCTCTGAGCGTTTCGATCATGTAGCTGAGCGCCTTAGGATCGAGATAGGCTCCAGCCGAAGTGATCTGACCTATCATCTGCTGGATTGGGTCTATCGGTAAAAGTCTTGGGATGATGAAAACTATGGTCACGCCCACAACGATGACTAAAAAATAGATGACGATCCTTGGAAGAAGATAACTTTTGAAAAATCTCAAAGCTTCGACCTCCTTTTGAAAAGCTGGGGCGCGTGCACGCCCCAGCGTTCTGTCATTTCCTACCGGTTGGCTTCAAGAAGGGCAACATGTACTTGAAGTTCGGCCAGTGATGGTAAGGCTGACAGTACATGTTCTCGGCACCGGGATAGTTCGTCCAGTAGTACTCGTCCCAAGCGATGACGCCAGGATAGTTGAACGTCGGAATTCCAGGCATTTCTTTCACCAGGAGTTTGAGACCTTCAAGACCGATTTCGATGATCCTTTCGGTGTCGTTCCAATCCGTGCTTTCCAACTTCGCAATGACCTTGTCCATCTCGGGGTTCGTCCATCTTCCGTAGTTCCCCCAAGGTGCGTTCTCCCCGATGGGCACCAGATACTTCGAGTTGTAAGGACTGAACACCCTGTAGAGGTCTGGATGTCCACCCC
>CAYXCE010000278.1:0-1865 GCA_964463395.1 uncultured Pseudothermotoga sp. | reverse complement strand
CAATTTGTTCTCCAAGACATCTACGTGAGGTATTCTGTCGTATCTGTATGTGAAGCTAGTCTCGTGGTTGAGTGAACCATAGCTCAAATTTATGTCCCAATCTGTTTTGTAGAACCGCTCTTGCTCGATTTGATAAACCGTCTCAGTGTAGATAGACCAACGGAGAGAAAAAACATCGAATGTGCTGCTGGTCTTGATCAAAAGATCATCCCATTTGTACTGGATCAAATCGTAACCTGTAGAGAATTCAACGGAACTCGTTGGTATTTTCAGTGTTGTAGAGAAAGTAGCTTTGGAAAGATCGGAAACATCGGAAAAACCTGCATACAGAAGGTTGTTCATCGAAGCTCTGTTCTGATAACCCAGAGATAGGGAAAAGAAATCAACGGGTTTCAACGTGAAATTGGTTTTAGTCCACTGCGATAGAAGGTATTCTGCATCTTTTCCATGAGCTAACCAGAGTCCGGCACGAAGTGATGAATCGAACGAAAAATCGAACCATTTTCCACGCAACAAAGCCGTTCTTAAAGGCAAGCTCGAATCGAGCTGAAAGTAATTTCGCGAGTAATTCTGCGTGATATTGACCCCGGTCAGTTCGTAGCTACCACTCAAAGATAGATCGAGCTGCTTGAAAACCTGAGGTAATTTCCATTGCATACTTACGTTGTACCTTCCAAAGGTGTAAACTTCCCCTAAGTGATCAAAGAGATTACCTTCAGAATAACTCACCGAAGAGTTGTGCTGCAGAGAATTGATGGTCAAAGAGAACGAATCCTTCGAAACGCTGAATTTTTTTATGGATACACTCGGTAAGATCCACCTGATCGAAGTTTGTGTTTTGGTGACGGAATTCTGTATCACGAAATCTTTCACTGGATTGAGTGTGTGTTCAAGATAGAATCTATCATTACTGAAATACGCTCTGAGCTTTGAATACAGAGAAGGTATCGATAGTACATTGTTCAATTCATAATTGAGACCCGAAGTCCCTTCCAAAACGTAGCTGTTCGTGGTCAACTCCCAGTTGTCATGCTTGTAGTTCAGTGAGAGTCTGGAATAATTGCCAGCACTACCCCCTTTCTCTCTGTAACCTACACTCGCTGAAATGGATCCACTCGGATACGTTACGTTGTAAATACTCTCGAGGTTGAATCCTTCGTCTTTGGAGTAGCCGACCTTCACCGAAAAAGGTTGAGGTCCCTCGTGTAAAGAAACAAAATAAACGGGCAGATAAACCGTTGGAATGTTGAAGATGAACAAAACTACATTGTAAGCAGCTAAGTACTCGTTCTCTTTTATCTCTACATTAGTCGCTTGTAATCTGTAGTGCGGTTCTTCAAGATCACATGTGGTTAGATAGGACATTTGAAGTTCACCGTACTCATCTTTCATGCGGGAGGATTTCGCGGCGAAGAATAGTTGGTGCTTGACTTTTTCCTCATCTATGAAAACAGTCTTACCCCTCGGTTGAACAACGAGTGCGAGTTTTTCGGAGAAAACATAGTAAAGTTGCTGAGCCCTTATTTGTGTGTCTTTCTTGCTGTACAGCACATTACCTTCTGCGAGAATTTTCTCAACCTCGTTCGATTCGTTCAGAAAAGCTGTCAGCGTCGAGCACTGAATCAAAACGTCTTCATAAGAAGCTTCCACAGAACCTGAAACAACTATTTTTCCCCTGTCGAAGTTTACGTTACCAGCCTTGATCTGCATCGTTGTCGCATACGTTTGCGAGAGAAGAAAGATCACAAAGAATATCACCAAAAATCTCGTCAAAAGCTCTCTCAATCTGTAACTCAAGGGTGTGTCAAGAAAGAGGAAGAGAACGGCACCCACAAGTCCAAATCCCAGATCCGGTAGCCATGCAG
>CAYXCE010000277.1:0-1868 GCA_964463395.1 uncultured Pseudothermotoga sp. | reverse complement strand
GGGTGAGTATCACCAAGAAAATCTTTTTCACCTTCAATCCCCCCTTCAGGATGGATGATTTATTCTACAAGACTTTTCACTAAAAAAACATTAGAACCCGATCTGGTAAGATAAAAAAGGAGCGTGAGGGTTTTGGAAAATCTGTCTTGTTTTCCGATCGTTGAAGAACCTTTCGGTTTGGTCATCTTCGGTGCTTCGGGTGATCTGACGGGCCGAAAGTTGATCCCCGCACTGTGTCAACTTTTCACCTCTGGCCTTTTGAAGAAGAATTTCTTCATACTCGGTGTTGCGAGGACGAAGATGAGCGATGAAGAGTTCAGATCGCGCTTCGATTGTCTCAAAGAATTTCTCCAGCACTGTTATTATGTGAGTCTCGTCTACGATGATTCAAAGAGTTATTCTTCACTGATCGAAAAGCTGGATTTTTTAGAAAAGCGATACGGCACGAGGAAGAATCGCATCTTCTATCTGGCCGTACCTCCAGAGGTTTATATTCACGTGGTGGAAAACCTTGGAAAACTGGGATTGAACCAAGAAAGGAACAATTTTTCCCGCATCGTCGTGGAAAAACCTTTTGGAAGGGACCTTTCATCCGCGCGCGAGCTGGAAGAAATCCTGCAGAGATATTTTTCGGAGAGTCAGATCTATCGTATAGATCATTATCTTGGCAAGGAAACGGTTCAGAACGTTCTGATCTTCAGGTTCGGCAACTTCATTTTCGAAGAAATTTGGAACAACAAGTTCATCGACCACGTGCAGATAACGATCGCTGAAGACATCGGCGTGGAACATAGGGCGGGTTATTTCGAATCTGTGGGACTTCTGCGCGATCTTTTTCAAAACCACATGCTCCAGATGCTCTCGATCGTGGCGATGGAACCACCCTCTCTGATGGACGCAGAGAGTTTCAGAACCGAACGCGTGAAGCTTTTGAAATCTATCAGGCCGTTGAGCGTTAGGAATCTGAAAGACTCGGTTGTCAGGGGTCAGTACGCTTCGGGGTTCGTCAACGGAAAAGTCGTGCGCGCTTACAGGGACGAACCCGGTGTGGCGAAAGATTCGAACGTGGAAACTTTCGTGGCGATGAAACTGTTCATAGACAACTGGCGCTGGAGCAACGTTCCTTTCTATCTGAGGGCGGGAAAGAGGCTGACGAAGAGGGTGGCGGAGATCGCAGTCTTTTTCAAAAATGTTCCCCATTCGGTGTTTCCGAACGTTCCAGCCGAGTCTGTGGAACCGAACGTGATCGTCTTCACGCTCCAACCAGACGAATCGATAGCGCTGAAGTTCAACGTCAAGCGCCCGTGCCCAAACATCGCGCTGGAACATCTCGACATGCGTTTCAAATACGAAGACTATTTCAAAGTCAAGCTCCCCGATGCTTACGAAAGACTCTTGATCGACATCATTCTGGGAGATTCTTCCCTGTTCGTGCGGAGGGACGATATGGAAGTTTCTTGGCAACTGATCGATCCGATCTTGAAAGAATGGCAGGAGAAACCAAAGCTCTACGAGCCCCATCTTTATCCAGCGGGAAGCTGGGGACCGGAGGAAGCGAACCTGCTCATAGAGAGAGATGGTCGAAAATGGCGAAGACCTTGATCCATGTCCCACGACAGGATTTTTACGATTTTTCTTTCACGTTGATAGTTTCGAAGGTTCAAGAAATCTTGTCGCGAAAATCCAAACTCAAGATCGTTATAGCTGGTGGTAAAACGCCCTTACCGCTCTACGAAAAGCTGGCGCGAACAGATCTTCCTTGGGACAGGCTCGAATTCTTCCTGAGCGATGAGAGATTGGTGCCTTTGGATTCGAACGAGAGCAATTTCAAAAACATAGATAGGGCGCTTTTCAGCAAGATAAAGATC
>CAYXCE010000276.1:0-1878 GCA_964463395.1 uncultured Pseudothermotoga sp. | reverse complement strand
GATTTTTTTCGAGCTTGAGCAGAGATTCATTCAAGCTTTGGATGTACTCTCTACTTTCATCAATGAAAACACCGAGGTATTGCTCATGCATGTGAAATTCCTCCTGATCGGACGGTTTTCAAACTATATCATATCACGCAGTCGGTTGAGTAACAAATAGAGTGCATATGTAGCCGCTCGATTGCGAAGGATGTTTCTTTCCTGCGGGTAAAACAGTTTTTCAACGGTGTCCCTCTGTCCATCCGTCACACAGAAATAAACAGTTCCAACGGGTTTATCCAAAGTTCCTCCTGTTGGTCCGGCTATACCGGAAACAGCGATCGCAAAATCACTCTTCGTCAATCTTTTGATACCATGTGCCATCTCCACAACGCATCGTTCACTCACGGCCCCAAATTGTTGCAATGTTTCTTCGCGAACGCCGAGTACCCTCACCTTCACGGAGTTGTCGTACGCCACCACACCACCCAAAAATACTTGGGACGCACCCGGGATAGATACGATCTTAGAACTGATGAGACCCCCCGTACACGACTCTGCCACAGAAAAAGTGAGATTTCTGATCTTCAACTCTTCAAAAAGGGCTCTTTCCACACTCGTGTTGCCGTAACCGATGAAGTTGCGTTTGAACCTGTTGATCAATCTTTCTGCGAGGTCCTTCGCTTCCTCTAAACAATCCAAAGGTGCGGTGAGCCTGATCCATACACCTTCTCCAAAGGATGCTTGAGTGGCTATTTTCACGCACTCTCTCACCTTGGAATCGCTCATGAACTGATCCAACACGGCCTCTGGAACGGCGAAGAAGAGCATCTTGATCGTCTTGAAATCCTGTTCTGTTCTCAACGATTCGATGACGCTTTCAAACATGGGTTTTAACTCTTGCGGAGGACCGGGCAAAAGAACGATCTTTTTATCCTCCAATTCGATCAACTGTCCCGGGGCAGTGCCAACGGGATTGGGGATGATCTGTGCCCCTTCAATAACAAAAGCTTGCCTCTCTAAGTTGGCTGGAAGGTTGCTGTAGTATCGGGAAACTTTTTCGAAGATCTTCTTTTTGATCTGTTCATCCAATAAGAGTTTCCTCGAAAGCGCTCTCGCAACGGCTTCGCGAGTCTTGTCATCCTCGGTGGGTCCCAACCCCCCACTCACCACCAACAAATCACAATCTTTCATCAGGCGTTGAACCTCATTTTTGATCAGTTCTTCATCATCGTCGACGGAGACCACTTCTCTCACTTTGAAACCTTTTTCGACGAGACGCTGGCACACATACTGGGAGTTGGTGTTCAGGATTATACCCTCGACTATTTCACTTCCGATGGTGAGTACAGCGGCGATCTTCAGTAGAGATCCCTCCGAAGAAAGATTATACTCTTCTTCTCTTCGAAACAGCGTTCAACAGCGGCGGAACAACGAGCACGAGTAGTATCAGAATGAACAGAACGACCGAAATGGGGCGGGTGAGAAAAGGCAGAAAATTTCCTTTGGTCTTGATCAATCCAACCCTCAAATTGTCTTCGATAGTCTTTCCGAGGATCAAACCGAGGATCATGGGAGCCAGAGGGATTTTGAGTTTTTCGAACGCATAACCGATGAGCCCGAAAACGAACATCACGTAAACATCGAAGACGCTGTTTCGCAGAGCGTAAGAACCGATGATACAGAAAACTGTGACCGCTGTCATCACGACCCCTGTTCTAAGCTTGACGAACATCGAAAAAGCCTTTATTCCAAGCCAACCGATGGGGATCAAGAGGATCTGCACCAAAATAGCCACAGCGAACAATTGTCCGACGAGGTCTCTGGATTGCGTGAAGATCATTGGACCCGGTCTGAGCCCATACATGAGCATCGCACCGAGCACTATAGCAGTGATAG
>CAYXCE010000275.1:0-1885 GCA_964463395.1 uncultured Pseudothermotoga sp. | reverse complement strand
AATACCTTAGATTATACTTTGGTGAAAGGCATTGCAAAAATACGTGCTTTTGGGAGGTCTGAGTAATGTTGGAAAGGGAAAAAGCTTTAGAACTTTTGTATGAACATGTGAAGACAAAGAACCTAATAAAACATTGTCTTGCAGTAGAGGCCATCATGAAAGCTTTGGCAAAAAGGTTCGAACAGGATGAAAATTTATGGGGACTGGCCGGTCTGCTCCATGATTTGGACTACGATTACACCAAGGACAAACCCGATTTGCATGGTTTAAAAACGATTGAGATTTTGAGATCCTATGGAATACCCCAAGAAGTTTTAAATGCGGTGTTAGCTCATTGTGAGAAAAAAGATCGTGAAACACTTATAGAAAAGGCCATTTATGTTGCCGATCCAACTTCTGGTTTCATAGTAGCTGCAGCGTTGATAACTCCGGAAAAATCTCTTGAAGTTATAGACGTGGACTTTCTGAACAGGAGATTCAAAGAAAAGCTCTTCGCCAAAGGTGCCAACAGGCAACAGATGATGAAATGTGAGGAAATGGGGCTTTCTTTGGACGAATTCTTTGGAATATCTCTTGAGGCGATGAAATCGATAAGAACTGAATTAGGGTTGTGAGGGATGTATCGTGGACAGTATCGAGGAACTTATTGAAAGGAAAGTGGTTGAATACCAAAAAAGTTATAAGTTTGAACTACCTTTGAGAAATTTTTCTGTTCATGATGTGGCTCTGGCAATAGAACATACACTTCTGAAGCCAACAGCTACTGGAGAAGAAGTAGATAAACTGTGTGATGAGGCCATTCATTATGGATTCTGCGGGGTTTGTGTTAATCCAGTGTATGTAAAATACGTCGTTAATAAGCTGAAAAATTCAAACATCAAAGTGATAAGTGTGGTTGGTTTCCCACTTGGAGCGAATACCCAGTACTGTAAAGCAAGGGAAGCAGAAGAACTTGCAGAGATCGGTGTGGATGAGATCGATATGGTCATCAACCTTTCTATGTTGAAATCAAAAGATTATAAGTATGTCTACGAAGATATTAAATCGGTTGTTGAAACGAGTGGCGGAAGACCAGTGAAAGTGATAATCGAAACTTGTTACTTAACTTTGGAGGAAAAGATAGCTGCGTGCGTGATTGCAGAGTTAGCAGGCGCAAAGTTCATTAAAACTTCCACAGGTTTCGGCCCGGGTGGTGCGGTTGCTGAAGATGTCCACCTCATAAAATGGTGTGTACCAAAATTGGGTGTAAAAGCATCTGGGGGAATCCGGAGCTACCAACAAGCTGTACAGATGTTGTTAGCAGGGGCTAGCAGGATTGGGACCAGCTCGGGTGTTCAGATAATGAAAGAGGGGGTTTCAAAATGAGTTTCGAAAAGATGCAAATAAGAGACTTCGTTGAAAAGGTGGCTGACAAGAGTCCCACACCTGGAGGAGGAGCCGTGAGTGCCGTTGTCGCTTGTTTGGCGGCGGCTCTCAACGAGATGGTAGCGCAGTTGACTTTAATTAGGCAAGATTATGCAGAATGGCATGCCGAGATGGAACGTGTGGTAGAAGAAATGGAAGAACTCAGGCACTTGCTAATTGAACTTTCGGAGTCAGATGCGAAAGCCTTTGAGGAAGTCATGAATGCTTATAAGTTACCGAAAGAAACTGATGAAGAAAGAGAGAAAAGAAAAAAATGTATACAGGAAACTTTGAAGCGAGCGGCGCACGTTCCTTATGAGATATGTAGATATTCTAGGGATGTGATCAAAGCGGCCCAAGTGGTGACAAGGTGGGGGAATGTCAATGCGATATCGGATGCTGTGAGTGCCGCAGAATTGGCTGCTGGTGCTTTCCGTTCTGCCAAAGCGAATGTATTGATCACTTTGAGATCCATCAAAGA
>CAYXCE010000274.1:0-1902 GCA_964463395.1 uncultured Pseudothermotoga sp. | reverse complement strand
GGTACATCGTGGTTGGTTTTGAAGAGTATTCGACGTTGCATATGAGTGCCGCTTCAACACCTTCAGTTTCAAAAGCCGCAACGAATTTTTCGATTCGCTCCAAGCTAGATCACCTCCATCGCTTCGATTGTACAATATCTCCCGAGGTGAAAAATCTCATGGAACGTTACGAACGGATCGCCAAGAAAATCGTGGAACTTTTCTCGCGTGAGAAGTTCGATGCGGATCCATTCAAGATACTCGTCTGCACGATCTTGAGTCAGCGCACGAGAGATGAGAATACGGAAAAAGCCTGTGAAAAACTCTTTGCTAGGTACAAAGATGCTTTCGAACTTGCCAAAACCGCTCCTGAAGATCTCTACGATCTCATCCGCGAGAGCGGTATGTACAGACAGAAAGCTGAGAGAATAATTCAGGTTGCAAGAATAATCGTTGAGAAGTACAATGGGAAAGTACCCAACACTTTGGACGAGTTGTTGAAACTGCCCGGTGTGGGTAGAAAAACTGCGAACATAGTCCTTTACCATGGATTCGATCAACCTGCCATAGCTGTCGATACACACGTTCATAGGATCTCGAACCGTCTTGGATTGGTGAGAACAAAGAAGCCAGAGGAAACGGAAGAAGAACTCAAAAAGATCGTACCTGAACGTTTCTGGGGTCCTTTGAATGGTTCCATGGTTGAGTTCGGTAGAACGATCTGTCTACCGATCAAACCGAAATGTGAAGTTTGCCCCCTGAACTCGGATTGCGAGTACTTTTTGCAAAAAAGACGTTGAAATTTCAAACAAAAGGACTGTATAATTCTTTCAAACATCGTTTAGGGGGTGCGAGAATGAAAAAGTTTCTCATGTTTTGGCTCATTCTCTCGCTTTTCATCACGGCCCTCGCTCAAAGGCAAACCATGGTCATCTATGCCTACGGTTCAGAGATGATCACACTCGATCCAAGCACCGAATTCTCCAACTCCATAATCGTTTTGAACAACGTCTATGAAACCCTCACACGCTACGTGGATGGTAGGTTGGAACCAGTTCTCGCGGTCGAATGGTTTTCTAACGAGGATGGTACCATCTGGACTTTCAAATTGAGAAAAGGAGTCAGGTTCCATGACGGTACTGAATTGACATCCACAGCGGTGAAATTCTCTGTGGAAAGAACTATCAGACTCGCGGGAGGTCCTGCCTACATTTGGGACAGCGTTGAAAAGATCGAAACACCAGATCCTTACACGGTCGTTTTCAAGTTGAAATATCCTGCGAACATCCCACTCATTGCCTCTGCAGGATACGGTGCCTTCATATTCAGCCCAAGAGTGGTCGAGATCGGAGACGATGAAGCGATCGCAAAATGGTTCAACGCTGGCAACGACGCTGGCACCGGGCCCTACACGATCAGCAAGTTCGATCCAAAGACTCAAGTCGTGCTCAGAAAGTTCGACGGTTACTGGAGAGGCTGGACCGATAAAAAGTTCGATATCGCCGTGATCCAGATCGTTCCAGACCCTTCTTTGAGGATGCAGATGGTCACCGCAGGCAAGATCCATTTGACGAGGAATCTGATCTATGACGATCTGAAAAAGTTGGAGAACAACCCAAACGTTTATATCAAACAAAAACCGAGTTTTCAAGTTCTATACCTGTTCTTCAACACCAAGAAAGCTCCCCTCAGCAATCCCGATTTCAGGAAAGCCGTTGCCCACGCAATACCTTACAAAGAAATTCTCGATCACGTACTGTTGGGTTATGGTCTGCAACCTTCTGGGATCATTCCAAAAGGTATGTTCGGCTATGCGAGCCATCTTCCGCCTCTTTCTCAAGATCTGGACAAAGCAAAAGAATTTCTTGCAAAATCTGGTGTGGACCCAAAGGGTGTGAAACTGGTGTTGACGTACCTTCTGTC
>CAYXCE010000273.1:0-1915 GCA_964463395.1 uncultured Pseudothermotoga sp. | reverse complement strand
CTCGGTGGGTCTCATACCCCAGATAGAGATGCTGAACGGCTTAGTTCAAATAGATAGGAGGACCAGGGGTGTCGCGTGCTCGAACATCGGTCAATCCTCAAACGAATGGATTTTCGCAGCGGGTAACTGCACGGCGATCTTCGACCTGGTAGATTACGTCACGAAAGAGGGTGAACGCGCCGGTGAGTACGCCTCGCGGTACGTCATGGGCGAACGCTTTTCACGGAACGTTCCGATCGTGCCGGGTGAGAACGTCATGCTGACTTTCCCCAATTTCTACAACGATGTCGACGATCTGACGTTGTACGTCAGGTGCAAAAAACCCATGGAGAAGGCGGTGCTGAAAGTCGGCAGTTTCGAAAAGGCCTTCGAAGATCTCATACCCAGTGAGATGATCGTGACAAAGATATCGAAGCAGAAACTCGCCGGTTTGGATCGGATCGTCGTCGAACTGAAGGAGGTGTAGAGATGGAAAAGATCGTCTGCGTTCTCTGCCCGATGGGCTGTAAAATAAAGTACGACGCGCTCAACGGAAAGATAGTCTCGCTCGAAGGAAATCGCTGTCCGAGGGGAATTTCTTATCTCGAAGATGAGTTGAGAGAACCAAAAAGGATCGTCCCAACGAGCGTAAAGGTCATCAACGGTGAGATGTCTCTGGTTTCCGTGAAAACGTCAAAACCCATACCGCGCAGACTCATCCCACAGTTCATGCAGGTGATGAAGAAAGTCGAAGTCGAAGCTCCGATAAAGGTGGGAGACGTGATAATAAAGAACGTTTTGGACACAGGTGCAGACGTGATCGCCACCAGAACTGTCAGGAGAGTGAACTCAGCTTAATCTCAAATTCCACAGACTCTCCTCGCTCGTTGAGACGGCCACCGCACCTTTCCTGAGCGCCTCCACCACCTGAGCTGCGGTTTTGATCAATCCTCCCGTGATCACCGGTATGTTCGTTTCTCTACTGATCTGCTCGATCAGATCCGGTATCAAGCCTGGGAGCACCTCTATGTAGTCTGGCCGGTGCATTTTGATCTGCGCGAGACCTGTGATGAGCGACTGTGAATCTAAAAGAAAGATCCTCTGTATCGGCACGAGACCTATCTTCCTCGCCACGTCCACTAAGTTCCCCTTCGTCGTTATGATGCCATCCGCCATGATTTCAGCCTTCAGATACTCAACGGCGCTCTCGTCTTTGCCGAGTCCCTTCACCAAATCCAAGTGTATGAACACACTCTTCCCATGCTCATGGAAGTACTCGACCAAGTGTTTCAGATTCAGTAAATCTCCGTAAAGCAAGAACACAGAAGTGGCAGAACTTTCTGCCGCTCGACGTAGCTTTTCTTCACCTCTGAGCGCTGGTACGATGGGATAGGTGAAATATTCAACGACATCGTTCTTCATGCCTCCAACCACCTTTTCGATCTCTCCACAGCTTTTTTCCAGCCCCTGTAGAGTTTCTGTCTATCTTCTTCGCCCATGCTGGGAACGAACCTCCTGTCGAGCTGCCATTGAGATTCTATCTGGTTCAAACTGTCCCAGTATCCAACGGCGAGTCCCGCCATGTAAGCCGCACCCAATGCGGTCGTTTCGTTGACCTTCGGTCTTTCGACTAGCACATTCAGAATATCAGCTTGAAATTGCATCAAGAAATTGTTCTTCGAAGCTCCTCCATCCACACGCAGAGATTTCAATTGTGTTTGACATTCTTCGCACATTGCCTCCACCACGTCTCTGGTTTGATAAGCGATCGATTCCAGTACGGCCCTCACGATGTGCTCCTTCCTCGAGCCACGCGTCAAGCCAAGGATCGCACCACGCGCGTACATGTCCCAATAAGGAGCTCCGAGTCCAACGAAGGCTGGAACGACGTAAACGCCCGCCGAGTCTGGCACACTGAGCGCAATTTTATCAGTTT
>CAYXCE010000272.1:0-1934 GCA_964463395.1 uncultured Pseudothermotoga sp. | reverse complement strand
TTTCAAGTTGGAATCTCCGAGGACACAGTAAAAACTGCTCCAAATCTTCGTACCAGATTTGCTCACTCATATTTCGTCCACCAATCTTCATGAACATCTTCGACAACTTGCTTTACAAATTGCAAGATCTTTCTGAAACTGTACTGCCAATAGGTATCACTCGGCGCAGGTTCCATCAAATTTCCGACTTTAGAAAAGAGCTCCTCGTTGAGTTTGGATGATCTTAGAGGTCTTCGTGCCTGCAACGCTCTTGCCGAACACATGAGCTCTATGGTCAACAGCGTTTCAACATTCTCCAAAATCTTCATTAACTTCAAACAAGCATTCATTCCCATGCTCACGTGGTCTTCCTGGAAACCACTGGTAGGAATCGTGTCCACGGAAGCTGGGTGCGATAAGATTTTGTTTTCGTTACAAAGTGCAGCTGCGGTATACTGCCATATCATGAAACCGGAATTCACACCGAGTTGTCCAAGAGCCAAAAATGGTGGTAGACCCTCATTCAACTTAGGATTCAAAAGTCTGTCGATTCTGCGTTCTATCATGTTTCCAAGATCTGTTAATGCTATACAGAGGAAATCCGCTGCAAACGCGAGAGGCTCACCATGAAAGTTACCTTGTGAAATTACCCTGTTGTTATACACGATGGGATTGTCAGTGACCGAGTTGATCTCGTCCTCAACGATCTTTTTGGCAAAGAAAACGACATCCAATACAGCTCCATGCACTTGGGGTATGCATCGCAACGAGTAAGCATCTTGAACCCTTGGGCAGTTTATGTGTGACAACCTGAGCTGACTCGAATCGAATCTCTCCTGTAACATCCTGGCGATGATACCTTGACCTCTATGTCTCCTCGTCCTTGCAACAGCTTCATCATACGCTTCTGGAGATGCAAACAGTACATCCGCTGTTAAAGCTGCTGTCTCAGTTGATAACCTAAGTAAATTGATAGAATCGTTCACAACAAGTGCAAGGCATGCTACCATTGCCTGTGTCCCATTGACCAAGCTGAGACCTTCTTTCTCCATCAACTGAATGGGTTCAAAACCAACTGACTTCAATACCTCACGGGAAGGTTTAGGTTCACCATTGACGAGTACCTCACCTTCACCTACTAGGACAAGTGCAATATGGGCTAGTGGAGCAAGATCACCACTCGCTCCCACTGAACCCTTTGATGGGACGTATGGAACTACCGATTTATTTAAAAGCTCGCACAGTTTCTCAACAACGATGGGCCTGACCCCAGAAAAACCCAGTGCCAACGTGTGAGCTCTCGTCAAGATCATGGCACGAACTACATGGGGTTCCAAGGGGTCTCCCACACCACAGGCATGCGATAGAACTATATTATTTTGAAGGGCCAACAAATCTTCCTTAGAAATTTTTGTCGTAGCAAACGCTCCAAAACCAGTATTAACACCATAAACGATTTTTTCAGAATCGGCGAGTTTTTCTACACACTCTCTGGAAGAAACCATTCTCTTAATGGCTGATTCAGACACGGTCACTTGTTCATTGAATCTAGCAACCTTAACGATTTCGTGTACTTTGAGGTCTCTTTCTCCTAGGAACAACATCGTACCACCCCACCAGCAAATTTATCACGAATGTTGGGACAAGATTTTTACTTCTGTGATATTATTGCATGTGAAAAAGCACGCAAGAGAGGGGTGCACCACTTTGGATAAGCTTGTCGAGTTGGAGGATTTGGTAAACAAACTTTTGGAGGATTACAAACGTTTGAAGGAGGAGAACGAGCAACTTTGGGTTCAGATGAATGAAGTACTCAGCAAGCTGGAACAAGTGGACAAAGAGAAGAAAGAGCTCGAGAAGTTGGTCGAAACTTACCGCAACACGATGAACTCGCTCGTAGATAAGCTGCAAAAAATGATCAGTATGGCGGGGAACTGACCTTTTATGAAGAGAAC
>CAYXCE010000271.1:0-1937 GCA_964463395.1 uncultured Pseudothermotoga sp. | reverse complement strand
TCTGTACTGGTATCAGAGGCAGCGGCAATCTGAGTAGAATGGAAATGAAGATCGTTGCCACTTCACTGATGTTGCAGGAGAGCAGATAGTAAACAACTTTTCTGATGTTGTCGAAGATTTTTCTTCCTTCTTCTATTGCAGCCACGATGCTCGCAAAGTTGTCATCGGTGAGGACCATATCGGAAGCATCTTTTGAGACATCCGTCCCAGTTATACCCATGGCGACACCGATGTCTGCCCTCTTCAATGCGGGAGCATCGTTCACACCATCTCCAGTCATCGCCACGATTTTGCCTTTCTTCTTGAGCGCTTCAACGATCTTCAATTTATCGCTCGGAGAAACTCTCGCATACACCCTAACATCTTCAACCACTTTTGCAAGCTCATCGACTTCCATCTCGATGAGTTCACCACCGGTGAGCACCTTCCCTTCTGAATCGAGTATTCCGATCTCTTTCGCTATAGTCTGCGCCGTAGCTTTGTGATCGCCGGTGATCATGATGACTTTTATGCCAGCAGTTCTACATTTTTCGAGGGCTTCTCTCACTTCGGGTCTGGGAGGATCTATCATGCCGATGAGCCCGAGGAAGGTCATGTCCTGTTCAAGATTTTCATATTCACCCTCTTTGACGCTCTTACAAGCTACAGCGAGGACGCGCAAACCATCTTGAGCCATGCGGTGATTCGCTTGGAGGATTTCTTCTTTGTTCTTTTCTGTGAGTTGGTGTATTTCTCCAGAATTAGACATGAACTTCGTGCATCTCGCCACAACGATGTCTGGAGCACCTTTCGTGTAAGAGATGAAAGAGTCATTTTTTTTGTGAACGGTTGTCATCATCTTCCTGTCAGAATCAAAAGGTATCTCATACACGCGCGGTATATCCTTTTCAAGTTCTTCTTTCTTCAAACCAAAATCCCAAGCCGCCATAGCCAGGGCAATCTCGGTGGGATCACCCGAGGTGACTTTCGCACCATCTTTGAACGTTATGAACGCATCGTTGCAAAGAGTGGCAGCCATGAGAGCTTCCTTGAGAGTATTTGAGATTCGCATGGACGGTTCGTGCTGCAACCATTGACTTGGATGTAGGTAATATTTCACCACGGTCATTTCGTTCTTGGTGAGCGTACCAGTTTTATCGGAACAAATCACGTTGACAGATCCCAGTGCTTCCACCGCCTGCAACCTTCTTATGATTGCGTGTCTCTTCACCATGTTGTACATACCGAGGGCGAGAACGATAGTCACAACGGCCGGCAAACCTTCCGGTACCGCAGCGACCGCCAAGCTCACGGAAGTCAAAAACATCTCCAGGATAGGATTTCCCTCGATGACACCAACCACGAAAACGATCGCGCATATGGCCAAGACTATCAAGCCTATCTGCTTGCCAAGTTTTTCCAAATTTTTTTGAAGTGGTGTCTGTTCTTCTTCCAGTTCGGTCAGCATCTTCGCGATTTTTCCAATCTCTGTTTCGCTACCAGTTGCGGTCACCACAGCCTTGCCTCGTCCTCTGCTCACGATGGTACCTGAATAAACCATGTTCGTTCGATCGCCTATGGGAAGGTTCGGTTCGTCTATGGGTTCTATCGATTTTTCGACGGGTTGAGATTCTCCTGTAAGAGCCGCTTCGCTCACGGAAAGGTTCACCGATTCTATCAATCTACCGTCGGCGGGAACGTAGTTGCCAGCCTCGAGGATGATCACATCGCCCGGCACGATTTCTGGCGAAGGAACCGTTTGAACGACGCCATCTCTCAAAACGCGCGCGACAGGAGCAGCCATCTTCTTGAGAAGTTGTAAGGATTTTTCTGCTTTCGATTCCTGAATGGTACTCAGAGTGGCGTTCAGAACCACAATGATCATGATTAGTATTGCATCCACGGCTTCACCGACGATGATGGATATCACTGCTGCGGCGAGCAAGATGATGATCAGA
>CAYXCE010000270.1:0-1951 GCA_964463395.1 uncultured Pseudothermotoga sp. | reverse complement strand
CTCATAGGTGGACATGATCAATTTAGGTATGTTGGCTATGGGAACCACAACGTCTTCCATACAATGCTTCGGTTTGAACGCGATGATGCCTTCCGCTATAGCCTTTCTGAAACGCCATATCTTCATTCGTTGAGTTCTATTGTCGGCGATATATACCTCCATGGCGTTCATCTGCATGAGCTTTTCTCCAAGGTCTATGTATTCTTTGGCTAAGCTCTGTTTGTCGGAAGATTCGAGTTCAAAGATGAGATGGCACTCAGCTTCAGGATTCGGAATGTTCTCGTTCAAGAACTTCGAAGCCATATCGCTGGAGGGTTTGTCCATGAATTCTATCGAAGCGGGAAGAACACCAGATTGTGAGAGTACTTTTGGCACACACATAACCGCGTCCTCCACAGTGCGAAAAGTTGTGAGCAGAACGGCCGCATATTTTGGTTTCGGCACCAACCTGAGCGTGATCTTCGTCACAACACCGAGTGTCCCTTCGCTTCCAACGAACAATCTGACCATATCGTAACCGGTCACGTTCTTGAGTGTTTTACCACCAAAGTGAGCGATCTCACCCGTTGGGAGGACGACCTCAAGACCGAGCACGTGAAAACTGGTCGGCCCATACTTTATAACTCTCACACCACCCGCATTCTCAGCCACATTCCCACCTATGGAAGAACTTTCACTGCTGGCAGGATCGCCCGCGTAATATAAACCATGCTCTTCTGCTATCTTTTGTATTTCTCCAGTGATCACACCAGGTTCAACTGTCACGATCATGTTTTTCTCGTCGAGCTCAATTATCCTGTTCATCCTCTCGAGTGAGAGAACAACTGCACCTTTCACCGGTACTGCGCCACCCGAAAGGCCTGTGCCCGCTCCACGTGGAACTAAGGGAACCCTTTTTTCATTTGCCCATTTCAAAATCATCGATACCTGCTCAGTGCTATTTGGAAAAACCACCGCCAAGGGCATTTGCCATTCGACGCCACTGGTCTCGTCGTGCGAATATTTCTCAAGTTCTTCCGGATCGTATTTGATATTCTCAGTGCCAACTATCTTTGCCAGTTCATTCACAAGATCCATTGACACCACGCTCCAATCGCTTCACAAGTTCACCAAGTGCCCAAACCGCATCCGCTACAATTCCAATGTCTGCAACCTTGAAAATGGGTGCATACCTGTCTTTATTGATCGCAACTATGATTTCTGACGTCTGCATACCTGCGAGATGTTGCACGGCTCCCGAGATACCAACAGCTATATAGATTTTAGGTTTGACTGTTTTGCCGCTCAGTCCCACTTGATGATCATGAGAAAGCCATTTCGAATCCACAACGGTTCTCGAGGCCCCCACCGCACCCCTCAGGAGGTTTGCTAGTTTGAATGCCAGTTCGACGTTCTCTTTCTTACGAAGGCCTTTTCCTACCGAAACAACGATCTTAGCTTCTTCGAGTCTCGCACCAGATTGCTTAGGTTCAACAGAAAGAAGCTCACATCTATCGTGTACGCTGTCGATCTTCTCTTCCACAATAACACTGTCTTTCTCACATTCATTCATCTCAAACACACCAGGCCTGACTGTGGCCATCTGCGGACGATGCGAAGGTGTCACTATCGTTGCCATGACGTTTCCACCTATCGCGGGTCTGGTTTGAAGGAGATTCCCATCTGAATCGATATCGAGATCTGTGCAATCGGCAGTTAACCCCGTGTTAAACGCTGCAGCAAGTGCGGGCATCAGAGTTCTTCCAAAAGTTGTTGCTGGTGCTAAAACGATTGAAGGTGAATATTTCTCAACGATCTTTCTCGCTACCGAAAGAAATGGATCGACAGAGAATCTTTTGAATCTTTCATGTAAAGCCAAAATGATCAAATCAGGTCCAAAACGCTTCAGATCCTCTACGCCATCCCTCGAATGGGACATCAGTAGAAAAGCAAGATTCATGGAAGATTTGTC
>CAYXCE010000269.1:0-2013 GCA_964463395.1 uncultured Pseudothermotoga sp. | reverse complement strand
GTCCATGATCGTCGCATAGGTTTTCAGCTGATCTGTCGCCGCGATCCGGTAGGTGTCCAGCGTCAAAATGGCCACCTGCTTTTTTTCTACTATCTTCAACCTCGCCGCGATTTTGGCGAGAGTCGTCGTTTTACCCACACCCGTCGGCCCACTGAAAAGCACCGCACCCTCAAGGCTCGGTACTTCTGTTTTTATGAAAGCTAAGAAATGTTCTGCCAACCTCTGCCTCAAGGAATCGTCTATGTTGACGTCACCATAGCTTATCCTCAGATACTCAACGATCCTGTTCGATACAGTTTGGTCTATCTCCTGGCCCTGTAAGCCTTTCAAAACTTTCTGCAAGTTCTGCGGCATGTCGTTCAAGCGTTGTGTGCTGAGCATCGATTTCATTTCCTGCAGCATTTGTTTGAGTTCTCTGATCTCTTCTTCCTGTTTCCTTTCCCTGTTTTTGACGAGCAATTCCTGAAGCTTGTGAACTTCACTGCTCTCTGTTTTCGTTTGTTCTTTATCTTCGCACACCGCTGTGACTTCCAAGAATCTTTTAGCGCCTATTCCAAGAAATCCACCCTTTTTGACACTGCGCGTGCTGAGTATGATGGCATCCTCACCAAGATCTTTCTTTATTTGTTCGAGAGCTTCCTTTATATCGTTCACTATGTATTTCTTCATCTTCACAGTCTTACCACACCCTCAACTTGTAATACCCGATCTTCAGGCACCTCTTCGTAAGCGATGACCGGAACGTTCGGCAGGAACTTTCTCACCAGCTGGGCAAGGTAGGGCCTGATCGCGCCGGAACAAACGATGAGGGGTGAGAATCCTTTCCTCATAAGCGTCTCCAACTGTTTCGATAGATTCTCCATGATTTCTCGGAGTATCTGTGGATTCAGAACTATCTTCTTTTCACCAGCAAAATCTTGTAATGATTCTACCAGCCTTTTTTCAAGTTCACTGTCGAGTGCTATCGCATGAAGCTTGCCATCTTCACTGACCACGGATTGAACGATCTGTCTCTTCAGTGCCCTCCTCACCTGTTCTGTCAGATAGACCAGATCGGTCGATTTTTCACCGTGCTCGAGTAACGTCTCGAAGATCAAAGGTAAGTTCCTCACGCTCACACCTTCGCTCAACAGTCTCTGTAGGACCTTTTTCACGTCACCCGCTTTCATGACAGAAGGTATCAGATCACTCACCAACTGTGGAAACTTTTCCCTCAAACCATCGATCAACATGTTGAACTCTCGCGACCCCAACAGATCAGCAGCGTTGCGTTTCAGCACTTCTGTCAGATGAGTTATGAAGACCGTCGGTGGATCGACCACCGTGTAACCGAGGCGGGTCGCCTCCTCCTTACGAGATGGATCTATCCAGAAAGCTTGGAGTCCAAACGCCGGTTCTTTCACGGCTATTCCTGAGATCTTTTCGGTTGCCGTACCCGGGTTGATCGCCAGTAACCTGTTGGGTATCAGTTCATAACGTGCCACCTCTGCCCCCCTGATCTTTATGAGGTACTCGTTCGGCTTGAGCAACACACTGTCACGCACCCTTATGGGGGAGACCACTAGTCCCAGGTCGTAGGCGAGCTGCTTTCGCATCATCGCGATTCTTTCCAACAGATCACCGCCCTGTGCGGGATCTGC
Source organism: uncultured Pseudothermotoga sp. (assembly GCA_964463395.1). Classification (GTDB taxonomy): domain Bacteria; phylum Thermotogota; class Thermotogae; order Thermotogales; family DSM-5069; genus Pseudothermotoga_A. Next base: position 373 of record CAYXCE010000269.1, on the reverse strand, counting down.
CAAGGGGATCAAACCGTATCCTATTTCGACCTCCACCGTGTCGCTCTGGATGACTTCGGCCACCTCTTGCGGTGTGGTCAAAATTGGTTTGGACGGAGCGGGTGCCGCGGGTGCACCTGCCGGTGCCGGGGCTATTTGTTTTGGTGCAACCCTCCAAGAGTAGAAAGCGAGCGCTAAAAACGCAACGCCAATGATCGAAGCCGTCATTGGAAGAGGTGTAGCTAAACCGAGGAAGAGCAGTATGGAGCCAGTTATGGTTATCACCTTTCTCTCACTGGAAAGTTCCTTCACCAGGTCTTGGCCGAGATTTTCCTTCGAAGCGGCCCTGGAGACGAGTATTCCCGTCGCTGTCGAGACGAGCAGTGCAGGGATC
>CAYXCE010000268.1:1781-2015 GCA_964463395.1 uncultured Pseudothermotoga sp. | reverse complement strand
ATTCCAGACCCGAAGACTCCAAGCACGATGACGGTGCCCAGGATCACCCAAATACTTCGAGAATAGAACATGCCGATCATTATGAGTATTATCAGCGTTGGGAGGATCATCCTAACCTCGGTGATCCTCTGGATCAAACCATCCACGAGCCCCCTGTACCACGCCCCAGTTGCGGCTATCAGCATCGTCAGCATGGCGGTACCCACGGCGGCGAGCAACCCAAAGATCAAGGCA
>CAYXCE010000268.1:0-1771 GCA_964463395.1 uncultured Pseudothermotoga sp. | reverse complement strand
CCCCAGAGCAGGGCGACCCTCAAATCCCTCCTCAAATGGTCGGTACCGGCTATACCGTGAACCGTGCCGTAGACGACCAACCGTGCATCCAGATCGTCTTGGGGATTGAAAGAAACAGCTTCGATCGTGAGCCTGTATTTCCCCTTCAGTGGCGTTCCGCTGTCTTGGGGGGCTGGTTTGGAAAATAAACCTATGTGTGCGTCTTTGCCCGCCAGCCTCCTTCTCAGCGCCGCATCTTGAGACATTTCGTAGGAATCTCTCGTTTTTATAGAGCTTCTCCTCAAGGTGATCTTTCTTCCATCCGGTGTTTCCCAGTAGAACGTTCCGTACATGTTGCTATCGGGAAGTTTTGTATTCAAAAAAAGCGTTATTTCTGTCGGAAATTCATCGTAAGGAAACTCGAACTCGAGCGTTATCGTTATCTCCGCATCTTTTTCGTGCCGTTCAACGATCTTGGCATTCGGATTGTTCCTGGAATCAACGGTTATAGTTCTGGCAAGTTTTTTCGGCGTGAACCAGTCGAAGAAAACAGGACGCGCGAATCTTGGGTTTTCAATCCACAATTGATCTGCTCCACGCCAAAGCTTGATCGCCTCGGAATACGGTATAGTGATCACGGTATAAATGGACAGCACCACCAAGAACGCGATTATGGACAGCCCAACGATCGCGGAAGGGTAATTCTTGATCTCCTTCAATCTTCGAAGGATGGTGCTCACTGTCTGACACCTCCAGTGCCGACCTTAACCCTCGGATCCAGGATCGCATAGATCACATCGAGCACGAGCACAGTTATGGCGAGAAGGTACGCGTAAATGACGTTGGCGCCCACTATGACTGGGGAGTCGAAGTTGCTGATCGCTTCATAGATCCTCCTTCCAAGTCCTGGCCAGTTGAAGACCGTTTCGAGAGTTATACTACCCATCCATTGCGCGATCAGAGAAAGCGCAAAGGAGGTCACTATTGCGGGCATAGTGGGTCTCAGAACGTACCTTCTTTCGATCATCGCCGAGCTGAGACCTTTCGCTTTCGCCATTTCAACGTAATCTTCGCTGGAATAGATCAGAAAGTAGGTTCTCCAGTTGTATGTGGAAATAAAAATCGAACTCAAAAGCACCGAGGAGACGGGGAGTACCAGATGTCTCAAGAGGCTCAAAAAGTACTCGAGATTGTTCTGGAGAGGTGGAACCCTCACCATTCCGCCGAAGGGAAGTATTTTCAAAACCGCAGCGAAGAGCAGGATGAGAAATATACCGTAGAACCAAGCCGGAGCTGCCGAAAGTGGTGCCAGAGCGATTATCATCTTGTCGAAAAAGCTACCGTATCTTCGAGACAGAAAAAGGGCGAAACTCAACGCCGTGAAGAAGAGAATTAAAAAAGCTGTCATCATCAAGACCAGTGTCGGAGCCAATCTCTCCAGTATTATCAATCTGACCTTTCGCGATCCCGTGTCACTGGTCAACCGTTCGGCGTTCCCCAAGTTCAGAGTGAGAGCTTGTCTGAGATAAAGAAAACTTCTAACAACGAAAGGTTGATCGAGTCCAAGCCTTTTAAATTCGATCTCCTCCAACATTTTCACGTATTTTTGCCTCTCCTCAAGGTTCATCATCCTGTACACTTCATCGTTGAGGAGTCTTGCACCTATCGCTTCTCTGATCTCCGATTTTCTTATTTCGTCAACGGCGCCTCCCATGTTCGCAACGAGTATGACCACGTACACACCTATGACGAGAGTTACGGCCATGACGATGATCCTGACTAGGAAGTACTT
>CAYXCE010000267.1:0-2016 GCA_964463395.1 uncultured Pseudothermotoga sp. | reverse complement strand
TCCATACCGAGAGTGAATGGTTCTACGCAGAAAGAACGTACTTTCATTCACCTGCGGACGAACTCATAATATCGATGGCGCTCGAGAAGAACGCGGTGATCGTGAGCGGTGATCGGTTCGAAGAGTGGAAACAAAAAATCCACAGAATAGATGTGAGGAGGCTTTTTGAGTGAAACTTTCCGATTTCGATTATCATCTCCCCGAAGAGCTGATAGCCCAAACTCCCATAGAACCGCGAGACAGCTCCAGATTGATGGTCGTTCACAGGAAATCCGGCAAGATAGAGCACAGGATCTTCCGCGAGATCGTCGAATACCTTTCCCCTGGAGATGTATTGGTGTTGAACAACACCAAAGTGATTCCCGCAAGACTGTTTGGTCAACTCGAAAACAGACAGATCGAGATACTGCTCGTAGAAAAAGTTGTGGAAAGATCGTGGAGGTGTCTGGTCAAACCGGCGAAGAAGATTAAACCCGGTGTCGTGGTGAAGTTGAACGACGGTATCGAAGCGAAATGTATAGAGAGGTGCGACGAAGGTCTGAGACTGATAGAGTTCAACGTGGGCGACGAGGTTCTTCTGAAACTCGGTGAAGCTCCGATACCTCCATACGTTCGAACGAAGATACCCCTGGAAAGGTATCAAACGGTCTACGCCAAAGTGACCGGTTCCATAGCTGCCCCCACTGCGGGATTTCACTTCACCGAGACTCTTTTACAAGAGATACGCTCGCTCGGCGTGAAGTTGCTCGAGATCACGCTGCACGTGGGCATAGGTACCTTCAGACCAGTCAAAACGGAGAACATAGAGCAACACAGAATGCACAGCGAGCGCTACTCGATACCGTTGGAAGTCGCTGAGGCTATCAAGGACGCAAAGTCTCAAGGTAAGAGAGTCATCGCCGTCGGCACAACCGTCGTTCGAACGCTTGAAACCTTCGCCAGAACGAACGTCACGGAGGGTGAGACCGATCTGTTCATATATCCACCTTTCGAGTTCAAATTGGTGGACGCATTGATCACGAACTTCCACTTGCCCAGGTCCACACTCCTCATGCTCGTGACCGCCTTCGCAGGTTACGATCTGACGATGAAAGCCTACAGAGAAGCTGTGGAGAAAAGATACAGGTTCTACTCCTTCGGTGACGCCATGCTGATCCTTTAAAGTGTATAGTAGTAATTGGGAGTGAGAGTTTTCTCAATGAGGATCAGTTTGGACCTGAGAAGAGAGGTTTCCAACAGAGAGCTCTTCTTCAAATTCATCGAGCTTCCCACAAGGAGCTTGATCGAGTTTTTAAAAGACAGTTTCCCATACGTGCGTTTGGACACGGAAGATGAGGAGACGGGCTTGACGAGATTGGATCGCCTAGTGGACGACGAGAAGTCTCTCCAGGAAGAACTCCTCGAATCCATCGCGTTGCTTCGCTTGGATGAAGAAAAGGAACGCATAGCCGAATACATCGTGTACAACCTTGACGAATCTGGAAAACTCCTGATAGATAAAGCTGAAATATGTCAGAAATTCTGCGTGACAGAAAGAGTCGTTGAAGAACTCATAGAAGCCATCAAGACCGTTGGACCGGAAGGACTCTTCGAAGGCTGCGTGGTTGGTTTTGGAAAAAGGGCAGTTTACGTGCAACCGGATCTGATCGTCCACAACGATCTATCACTGCAGGTGAGGGATTTCACCATTTCTTTGAAAAGTGTGAACAAAAAAATCGAGAAAATCTTGGTACATCTCAACGAATTGCTGCAGCGCAGAAAAGAGATACTCACTTTCCTGGGCAACATGCTCATAAGGAAGAACGTCGATTTTTTGCTCGGCAGGGCGATTTATCCAAACAAGATCAAGGTCGTTGATGCCGCTGAGGAACTGCAACTTCACGTCTCGACCGTTTCGAGAGCGATCTCTGTTAAGTACATCAAAACACCCGTGGGCACCTTTCCCATGCGGGTTTTCTTCGGCCGGAACGTGGAGCAGAGATTCTTTTTACCCTTGCTCTGCAAGTTGTTGAAGGA
>CAYXCE010000266.1:0-2033 GCA_964463395.1 uncultured Pseudothermotoga sp. | reverse complement strand
ATAGTGTGTGGCAAGTTGGTACCATAGATCGCATAACCATCGGGACGAGCACGTGTGACCAGTTCGGTCCAACCAACTGCTCCGCCTCCGCCTTCCTTGTACGTTATGACGATGGGCACACCGAGTATCTTCTCAAGATACGGTTGCTGCAAGCGAGCCGTTATGTCGGATTCGCCACCTGGAGCGAAGCAAATCACATAGGTGATGGGTTTGGTGGGATAGGCTGCGAAGATAATCCCAAAAACAAAAGCTACCAACGCGACCACCAGTGTACGGATTTTCATAATTCGACCTCCCTATATGAGATTTGGAACACCAAAATTATACCAATCTCATCGTTAGCATGTCAAACAACTGAAACGTAGATTTTAGATCTGTGATGTCGTTTCGCGATATCGATGATTCTAATCTTCTGAATCGGTGCGGGATTAATTACACTATCAGAAACTCGTTTCGACCATTATGCACCGACCAAAGGAGTATTCAACCCCGTTGTTCTTGAGAAGATCTTCGATCTGCTTGGAACCTGCTCCGGGTTGAAACCACAAACGCTTGAACCCCAATCTCATGGCTTTCTCCACTATCTGTATACCTACCTCGGGTGGAACGACGAACACTATCAAATCTATGTCTTTAGGGAGTTCCTCGATGTCCTTGTAAGACTTGATTCCCTCGATCGAATCAGCTTTGGGATTGACGGGATAAACTTCGAAACCCTTCGAGGACAAATCCCGCACGATTTTGTTGCCGTACTTCCTGCTGTCTTCACTCGCTCCTACCACAGCTACTTTCTTGATATTATTCAAAACCAATCTTTCACCCCCGCTACACGTGCACGGTTTGATTGATTCCATGCCTCTTCATGGCGTTCTCGAGTATGTGCAGTACCAATTCTTCATACGTGTATCCAGCGGCTTCAGCAATTCTCGGCAAGTCTGAAAAACCTCTGACCATTCCGGGTAAAGGATTGATCTCCAAAAAATACGCATTCCCATCTTCCTGAGAAACTCTCAGGTCAATGCGGGCTACGTCTTTTATGTCGAGTGTCTTGCAAACCTTCACCACCATGCTCACAAGCTTTTTTTCGAGTGCAGGCTCTATCTTTGCAGGACAGGTGTAATCAACGTAGTAATCTGAATTTTTCTTCACCTTGTAGCTGTAAAACTCTTTACCGTGCTTGAAGTGTATCTCCATGATCGGCAAAACCCTGTACTTGCCCCCCTCTTGGAGAACACCTATCGTGAACTCTCTTCCCCTAATGTACTCTTCAACGAGCACAGGTTCGTTGTATGTAGCAAAGAGCCTTTCGATTTCTCTTCTGTACTCGACCATATCGTGGACCAGACCTGTGTCTGAGATCCCTTTCGAAGATCCCTCCGCATTCAATTTCAATATCAGAGGAAATCTCATGTTCTTTCTCAATCTCTCATCCACGGAGCGTATCACTTGAAACCTCGGAGTGCGCACATCCTTGGTCAGGAGTACTTGCTTCGTCAAAGCCTTGTCGAGACATATGGCGAGCGTGGTAGCGTCAGAACCCGTGTAAGGAATTCCATAAAAGCTGAGGATCGCTGGGACCTGAGCTTCTCTCGATCTTCCAAATGTACCCTCGGCGAAATTGTAGACGATGTCCACCTTCTCGCTCAGCAAAGTCGGTATGAATTTTTCAGGCACAGCTTCCATGAGTACGACTTCGTGCCCTCCGCTCTCGATGGATTGCTTGATGTCCATGACGACTTCCATCGAGTCGTATTCCGCTTCCCAGTCTTCCACATCCGGTCTCACACCACGCTGCACGTTGTACGCTAAACCAACTTTCGTAAAGACCACCTCCAAAGAATTTCTTCAGCTACATTATCACGCAGAAAGACGTAACGAAATTTTTCAGAACTGGTATGATCTGTTGACTTTTTGTGGAAGAATGATCGATGGTACCGAACCTCCTAAAAGATCTCTCACACAATCGCCTTCTCACGAAAAACTTCACGCACACTTAACTCACGTGTAGCCGCACATCGTGTATAATGACGAGG
>CAYXCE010000265.1:0-2046 GCA_964463395.1 uncultured Pseudothermotoga sp. | reverse complement strand
TAACAAGATATCGGTGAACAATCCCTTCGAAAGAGCGGGAGTTCTAGTTTTCTCCAACGAAGAATGGCTGATCAGGTTGGCAGAGCAAGTACTCAGAGGTGAAAGACCTTCAACCGGTAGAACCCCTTGATATCAGGCAAACCGCCACCGCTGAGACGCCCTCATCCACTTCGAAACCCAAACCGTTCGCGCTTTTGAACTTGATGTTGACACACTCTTTTGGGACTTTCAAAGTTGCCGAGAGTGTTTCCAACATTTTGCTCCTGTAAGGTGATAATCTCAACAACCCACAGGTCACAGTCACATCCACGTTCACGATCGACCAACCATTTTCCTTCAACATATCACGCACTTTTTCGAGCATGGACAAGCTCGAGGCGCCACGCCAACGTTCACTCTGATCGAAATATTCACCTATATCTCCCATACCGGCAGCTCCGAGGAGTGCGTCTATTATGGCATGACAAACGACATCCGCATCGGAATGCCCTTCGAGTCCGAAATCTTCACTCACAACGATCCCACCCAAAATCGCCCGTCCGGGCTTCTTAGCAGGATGTCTATCGGTACCGATACCCACCCTGAAGTTCATTCGCTTTCGATCCTTTCTAACTCGTAGAAGGACGCTGTCTGAGGTTCGAACATGAGCTTCACAGTCCCTATGGGTCCATTCCTCTGTTTACCTATGATTATCTCTGCTTCGTGGGGTTCTTGAAGTTTCTCGGTCTTCTTGTAATATTCTTCGCGGTAAATGAACAACACTGTGTCGGCATCCTGCTCTATTGCGCCAGACTCTCTCAAATCGCTCAATCTTGGTTTTTTGTCCTCTCGAGATTCCACAGCTCTTGAAAGTTGCGACAGCGCGATGACTGCTATGTTGAGCTCCCGTGCGAGCAGTTTCAGAGATCTCGAAATCTCAGATATCTCTTGCTGTCTACTTTCATGACTGCCACCTCGAGTGTGCATCAACTGAAGGTAGTCAACGAAGATGGCATCGACATTGTATTCTCTCCTCATTCGTCTTGCCTTCGCCCGAAGTGTCCTTGGGTCCAGCGAAGGCTCGTCATCAACGATGATGTTTGCCTTGTACAGTCTTGAAGCGCCTATTGTGAGCCTTTCCCACTCTTGATCACTCAAGTACCCCGTCCTTATCTTGTGCAAATCGACCCTCGACTCACTACACAAGAGTCTCTGTGCGAGCTGCTCTTTCGACATTTCCAAGCTGAATATTCCAACGGAGAGATTGAATTTGACCGCCATGTTCCTTGCGATGGTGAGTGCGAACGCAGTTTTACCAACTGAAGGCCTAGCGGCGATGATGATCAGATCGGATTTGTGGAAACCAGAAGTCTGTCGATCCAAAGCTCTAAAACCAGTTGGTAAACCACTGACCACCGCGCCTGGTTCAACGAGCGAAGAGCTTTTCAATCTCAACTCTTCGAGATTTTCGAACACTGTATGCATTATTGCACCTATGTGATCGTACGTCTTCGTGGCTCTCGATTCCGCTATGTCAAAGACCACTCTCTCAGCCTCGTCCAAAATCTCGTCCACTTCGCGTTCTTCGTAGGCTGACTCAACGATGCTCCTTCCGGCCTCGATCAAACTTCGAAGAACGGATTTATCACGCACTATCTTGGCGTAATGCATCACGTGCGCCGACGTTGGTACCGCTTCTGCGAGCCTGGCCACATCGAGCTCACTCCCTACGAACTTCATTTGACCGTTCTTTTTCAATTCCTCACAAACCGAAAGCACGTCGATTGGATCGCCTCTTTCATAGAGCTTCTCCATGACGGTGAATATCGCCTGGTGCTTTTTCGAATAGAAATCATTGCTCCTTAGAACTTCCATGACATCGTTCACTACACTTGGATCGATCAGTATGCTACCGAGTACAGCTTCCTCGGCTTCCAAGTTGTGCGGAGGTACGAGCGGCATGGAAGATCACCCCAATGTAATGATACAGAAAAACGGGGCAGTTTTGCCCCGCTTGGTGGAGCCGATGGGATTTGAACCCACGACCTCTACCGTGCGAAGGTAGCG
>CAYXCE010000264.1:1041-2061 GCA_964463395.1 uncultured Pseudothermotoga sp. | reverse complement strand
GTTTTGGACAGTGCGAGAGAACTCGAAATGTTAGGCGTGAAAGTTATCACCACGAGCTGTGGTTTTCTTTCATTGTTGCAAAAGGAATTGGCTCGTACCGTTGAGGTACCTGTCATCACTTCGGCACTAATGCTCGTCCCGCTGGCCCACAGGTTGTGTGGAATGAAGCCGGTTGGAATCTTGACGGCCAACGCCCGTGCTCTAACTGAAGAACATCTTTCGTGCGCCGGTGCGGCGGGGATCCCTGTGAGGATCGCAGGGCTCGAAGACACCCAATTCGGAAGAGCGCTGATGATGGACGAACTCTGCATAGATTTCGATAAAGCCAAGTGTGAAGTCGTCCACGTGGCCAAAATGTTGGTGCAGGAACATCCAGAGATCGGTTGTATAGTCCTGGAATGCGCAAATTTGCCACCTTTCGCCGCAGAGATAGAAGCCGAGACAGGTTTAATCGTTTTTGATTTGGTCGATCTCATCAACATGGTTTGTCATGCGGTCGAAAAAGATTCCACGAGATTCAAGAGGTGAGATCATGTATATCATAAGTGATCATCCAATACTGGATTTCAAAAGAGGCAAAAAAGTAAAATTCTATCACGATGGAAAATCCATGGAGTGGTACGAGAACGACCCCATAGCTGTCGCTCTGCAAGCCAATGGTGTGAAGATACTGAGCTATTCGAAGAAATTCCACCGACCGAGAGGATTCTTCTGCGCCATCGGCAAGTGTTCCTCGTGTTTTATGAAAGTCGACGGTTTAGCAAACGTTAGAACTTGTATCACACCTCTGAAGGAAGGAATGAAGATAGAAACACAGTACGGCATGGGCGATTTCTCTAAAGAATCCCATCCGATCGATGAAACTGAATTGTTGGAAGAACCCATCTTCATGGAAACTGAAGTTTTAGTGGTTGGCGGTGGTCCGGCTGGTCTTTCAGCCTGTCTCGAAGCGGTGGAATCAGGTTGTCAGGTCACCTTGGTCGATGAATCTCTGCAACTGGGTGGACAATTAGTGAAGCA
>CAYXCE010000264.1:0-1031 GCA_964463395.1 uncultured Pseudothermotoga sp. | reverse complement strand
CGCATAAATTCTTCGGCTCTTCACTGGATTTTGCAGGAATCAGGGGAGTGAAGATCGCAGAGATCTTGCGAGAAAAATTGGCTCCATACATCGTTTCGGGAAACTTGACTGTATTTTCGAACACCTCTGCTGTGGCTTACTATGCGAAAGAAAATCTGATGCTGTGCGTGCAAAAAGATAGAAAAATCGTATTGATCAGACCGAAAGCCGTCATCGTTTCCACCGGTGCGATGGAAAAGTTGATCCCGTTCGCCGGAAACGATTTACCTGGGGTTTATGGTGCGGGTGCGGTCCAAACGCTCATGAACGCGTACGGCGTTCTACCTGGAAGAAAGATCTTGATGGTGGGTGCCGGGAACATCGGCTTGATCGTTTCTTATCAACTGTTACAGGCAGGAGCGAACGTTGTGGCTGTCGTAGAGTTAATGCCAGAAGTGGGCGGTTATTGGGTTCACGCCGCCAAGATCTTGCGATTAGGAGTTCCCATACTTTTGAGACACACCGTGAAAGAAGCCATCGGAGAGAAACAAGTGGAAGGTGCTCTGATACAAGAGGTGGATGAAAAAGGTGGTTTCACTGGTGAGGAGAAATTCGTCGATTGTGACACGATCTGTCTCGCCGTCGGTTTGACTCCGACTGTCGATCTGTTCTGGCACGCCGGTTGCGAAATGGTTTATGTGGCAGATCTGGGTGGTTACGTTCCTAAGAGAGATTGGACGTTACAAACCAGCAATCCCAAATTCTGGGTCGCAGGTGATGTTTCAGCCATAGGCGAAGCCACCACTGCGATGCTCGAAGGAAGAATAGCGGGCCTATCCGTCAGTAGAACCCTCGGTAAGTTGGAGGAATCCTCTTTCAAGAGTAAGTGTGAAGAGTACTGGGATCGTTTGAACGAGCTCAGGATGGCTGAAACTTGCCTCAGATTGAGGAAAGGTCTACAGTTTGTCTTCAATGAGCAGAGCTTTAAAGTGGTTCAGCTCAGCAAAATCGAAAGTCAAACCCCTGAAAAGAGTGAAGAAGTTGCTGATACC
>CAYXCE010000263.1:0-2076 GCA_964463395.1 uncultured Pseudothermotoga sp. | reverse complement strand
CGTTGTTAACTCCTTGAAAAATCCAGTTCGAGTTTTGATGGCAGAGCTTGACAAAGAAAGAGAGCAGCTCAAGCGTATGGCTCATCACGACGGTCTCACGGGGCTTTACAGCAGAAGTTTTTTCAACGAGTGGATTCAAAAACAAATTTCGATCGCATCGAGGCAAAATGTCCCTGTTTCTTTCATAATCATAGACGTGGACGATTTCAAGCAAATAAACGATACCTTCGGGCACGTGTTCGGTGACGAAGTGCTCAAATTCGTTGCCAACAGCATTTCCAACTCCATTCGTTCCTCGGACATGGCTGCGCGATACGGTGGAGATGAGTTTGTAGTGGTGTTGAACGAAGCCAGCGAGCAGCAAGCGTTACAGATAGCCGAGAGGATCAAAGAGAGATTGAAAAATTCAAGTGATCTAAACTATAGTGTGGGCATCAGTTACGGGGTGGCTCAGTTGGATCCATTTCAAGATTACAAGAAAGCGCTTCAGAAAGCTGATCAAGCCATGTACGAGATGAAGAAGTCGAAGAAAGTTGCTTCTTAGTTTGGACACGAAGAATTAGGTTGAACGAGCCTCTACTCGATCTCGATTTCCCCCTTCAGAGCGACATTTTGTCCAGGGTGGTCCTGCGACGATGGGTTAATTACTAAGTAACTTTATCGTTTATCAGTCTTAAGAACTGATTGCTAAAATCTTGGTCGAAAGCGGTGCTGGAGGTGACACGCATGAGGAATTTGAACGAAAAAATGAAGGAAATATTCGAAAAGAGTATTGAAAATATAAGATCGAACAAGCAAAATCTGTTGAAACCAGAACACGTTTTGCTTCAAATCTTCTACGATAATAACAACGAGGCAGTGAAGATACTCGAAGATTTGAAAGTTGACTTGGACAAGATCATCGAAGAGCTTGAGGATCAGATCGAATCTCAATACGGTGTATACTACGGATTCTCCGATCAGGTGTACATTTCGAGTGAGCTTTCTTACATTTTGGATCTCGCCAAGAGGGAAGCCAGGTTCTTCAAGCAAAAAGATGTCGGCCCTCTGCATTTCCTGTTGGGTCTTTTGAGAGATGGTAACTCGCAAGCTGCACAGATTTTGCACAGATATGGCGTAGATTATGAAAAACTGCTCCAGAAGGCTCAGGAAAAGAGTGAAGAGTTCGCCATCGAAGGTTCTCCACTGAGTCTCTACGCAACGGATTTGACGAAGATGGCGAGGGAAGGAAAACTTGGGCCAATCATAGGTAGAGACAAAGAAGTGGAAAGAGTCATAGAGATCCTCATGAGAAAGACTAAAAACAATCCGATCCTCATAGGTGATCCTGGGGTTGGAAAAACGGCCATCGTCGAAGGAATCGCACAGAGGATCGTGGAGGGAAAGGTACCCGACCAACTCAAAAACGTCAGGATACTCATGCTCGATCTCGGTCGAATGTTGGCTGGGACCAAGTACAGGGGAGAGTTCGAAGAGAGGCTCAAGGCTTTCTTGGATGAACTCATGAAGCAGAAAGAGAACACCATCTTGTTCATAGACGAGATCCACACCTTGGTGGGTGCCGGGGCAGCCGAAGGTGCCATCGATGCTGCCAACATGATGAAGCCAGCTCTCGCTCGTGGAGACATCCGTGTCATAGGTGCGACCACTTTGGACGAGTACAGAAAGCACATAGAGAAGGACAAGGCGCTCGCCAGGAGGTTCCAACCCATACTGGTCAAAGAACCGTCCGTCGAGGAGACGATAGAGATACTCAAGGGCCTCAAAAAAACCTACGAGGAGCACCACAAAGTCAGGATCGACGATGAAGCTATAGAGGCTGCGGCGAAGCTTTCCACGAGGTATATCACCGATAGATTCTTACCAGACAAAGCGATCGATCTGCTGGAAGAAGCGTCGGCGAGGGTCAAGATGAAATCGCTCAAGACTGAAAGGGACGAGAAGAAGATCCATGAGCTCGAGAAAAAAATGAAGAACTTGGAAGAGAAAATAGATGAATACACCATCAAATCCAAATACAAAGAGGCCGCAGATTTGAAGAAAGAACTGTTCAAGTTGAAAGAAGAATACGAAGCG
>CAYXCE010000262.1:487-2089 GCA_964463395.1 uncultured Pseudothermotoga sp. | reverse complement strand
GCTCCCATGTTCGTTCACACGCCAGATCGAACGTTCGAATTGGATCGAATGGAACTCCCTGACTCGCTCAATGAATCTCTCAAAGGTCGATTCGAACTTCTCATCCACTCTCACCGATTCCAATTCTTGTTTAGACACAATGATTTGTTCTTTCTTTAAAGCGCATTTTTCGTACATAGAGATGTACTTCTCCAACGCAGTTTGACCGTTGTTCTTCACATCCTCCACGATTGTTCTCACACTTTGTTCGATCTGAGAAAAAGAGAGCTTTCTTTCTTCAAGGATTTGAAAAACCTGCTCTCGTTTGGGTTCGATCAGGATTTTCACGTGCTCACCTTCCTCTCCAATCTTTCCAGAAAGGTCAGAATCTCACACCTTTTCGTGCGGTAAGAAACTTCGTTGAGCGTGACGACGGCGCTTATGGGATAGATCTCATCCAGTATCGAAAGCCCATTTTCTCTCAAAGTTCTTCCGGTTTGGACTATGTCGACGATGAGATCGGAGAGTCCAACGATCGGGGCGAGTTCCACTGAGCCGTGCAATTTGATGATCTTCACGTCGATCTTTTTCGCATCGAAGTACATCTTCGCACTCACCGGAAATTTTGTGGCGACGACGAGGCCACCGTTTTTGGGTTCAAAATCTTGAAAACCAGCGAGCACCATCTTGCTCTTTCCAAGCGGCAGCTTCATGGGTTGAATGAGCCTGAGCTGGGATTCAACGATGCAATCTGTGCCGCACACGCCCACATCGGCGATACCGTTGAACACGTACGTCGGAACGTCCAAAGGTTTTACAATGAACATCTGCAACTTTTCATCTGAATCTTTCAAGACGAGCGACCTACCGTTCGCTTCTTTGAAAACATAGCCACACTCTTTCAAAAAAGTGAATATTTCTTCTTCTAATCTTCCCTTCGCGAGCGCTATCTTGACCATGCTCTCTCCTCCAAAAAGATGGTTCCTCCAACACCCAGTACTTTCTCGTTGACTCTGTATCTACCCCCTGCGGCGATGAGCAGTGAATTCGTGAGATCGAACACGGTGAAGGTGGGACCATCATATTCTTCAACGGTTCTCGCTATGGAAAAGTCCAGCTCCACTGTGACGTTGGAAAATTTGGAAAGAAAATACACTATCTGAGTGATTTCTTCCTCTGTAGTCGAATCGAGCGGAAAATCTTTCAAATCTTTTACACCCCTTCTCGCGAAACTGTTTTCGACCAGTTTCGTCACTTCTGATAGATCTAAGCCATGTAATGAAGAGAAAAACTCTAATTCTGAAACATCTTTTCTGTCTATGAGTTCGAAGAGCTGTTTTCTGAACTGTTTTGGTACTCGCTGGACGCATTTTTCTATCACTCTGGAATCGCCGAGCTCGATCAAGATTCGATCCGTCAATGAAGAGAGGACAGAGTCGATGATCAGTTCGAGCACAACCTTGAGATCTTCCAAGACCAAGTTTGGAACTATCTCCACGCCGAGTTGGAACTTCGATTGAATCTCGCCATAATGATCGTATCGATAGACGAAACCAGAGTAACAAACCTTGAGATCTTCTGGTTCCAACCTGTTGAAATGCTCCACGATCGAGGCGGTGTAAT
>CAYXCE010000262.1:0-477 GCA_964463395.1 uncultured Pseudothermotoga sp. | reverse complement strand
AATCGCCCCTGAGTTTGAACAACTCACCGTTCCTCGCCTGGAAAAAGACATCGCTTCTTTGTAATTTCGAAAGGTCTTTCAAAGGTTCCGTCTCTGGACTCAAATACAACTCAAAACCCTTTTCGAAACACCTCTCAAAGAACTTTTTCACGAGCCGTTCGATCTTTCCCAACGGACCACCTCCTAATAAAAAAGGGTCACACCCTTTCGGATGTGACCCGGTAGTTTCCTTCATTCCACCATCACGTGATACCCGGTGGCGAAACTACCGGGTCAAACACGTGATGGTGAACGAGGTTCAAAGTATTGTTGGACAAGTTTATATAGTCCATGACTGTGCACTCTTTGCTTAAATAATACCACAAAAACTCAATTAGTAAGTGTGTATAATTTTGACAGAGGTGGATGCTTTGTACAAAAAATTCCATGTCAGAAATTACAAATGCTTGTATGATTTAGAACTTCGTGATCTAGAGC
>CAYXCE010000261.1:0-2093 GCA_964463395.1 uncultured Pseudothermotoga sp. | reverse complement strand
CAGCCAACACTTTGGCTTCCGTCACAGTGGATGGTGAGGTAAAATTTGGACGCAAATAGTAGTAATACAAGAAACCAGCTCTCATGATAACTTCATCGTTGTTTCGATCATCCGGAGGAACGTAAACGAATCTTAGTATGAACTGTTTGAACTCCGTCGGCGATTCGGGCAGTGGTTCATCAAGGATTTCGAGAAGATCGTCGACCAATTCTTGGGCGAGCTGTACAGGAGTTTTACCAGTTGGTGGAAAAGCGTTCGTACATGCTGCCAAAAAGATCAATCCAGTCACTGCAAGGAAGATCAAAATCTGCCTCATTCTCTCACCCCCTTGGTGGTTGGAAATATTATACTCCTCATCATCTTCATCGAGATCGTTCATCCGAGAATTGTTACCTAAAGTACGTACAAGCCACGCTCTGAACTGGGAAATACTAGGCAATCCAAGCACTTCTCGAATCAATCCGAAGTTTGTGGTATGCATGTCACCGGTGGCCTAACTGATGGTTTGAATGTAGACGACGTAGGATCATCTTCGAATCTTTCCAGCAATGTTTGACACGGGTGGGATAACGAACTGATCGGAATTTTTCAACTTGAAATATAATAGTCTGGACTATAATAATTGGGGTGAAGGTATGGAGTTCATCGATAGGGAAAAAGAACTCGCTTATTTGGAGAGTGAGTACGACAAACCAGGTTCATCGTTCGTTGTGATCTACGGCAGAAGGAGGATTGGAAAGACCCTACTCATCAAAGAGTTTTTGAAAGGTAAGGATGGCGTCTATTTTTTGGCCACAGAAGAACCTGAGCGAATAAACCAAGCCAATTTTCAACAGTTGCTCTACGAACTGTTTTCCATACCCATATTTTCACCCGCTAAAGTACTCGGTTGGTACGATCTCTTCTACATTCTGAGTAACATGAACTTCAAGAAAAAGTTCGTGATCGCCATCGATGAATTTCAATACCTGGTGAAAACCAACCGTGCTGTGACATCCGTCTTTCAAAAGATATGGGATGAACTCTTGGTGAACAAGAACTTCTTTCTCATCCTCTGTGGGTCTTCTCTGAGCTTGATGGAGAAAGAAACTTTGTCCCATTCAAGCCCGCTGTACGGAAGACGCACCGGCCAGATGAAGTTAAAACCATTTGGATTCAGCGATTTCAAGAGATTTTTCGATAGTACATCGATCGATATAGTTGAACTTTATTCGTTGGTCGGTGGCGTTCCAAAATACATAGAGAACCTTTCGCTGAGAAAGGATGTTTTCGAAACTATCAGCACCAACTTTCTCAACGTTAACTCCTTCTTTTTTGAAGAGCCCTACTTTCTGTTGAGTCGAGAAGTGAAAGAAATAGGAACTTACTTCTCTTTGATGAAAACTATCGCCGCTGGGAACCGAAAATTGGGGAAGATATCTTCCATCCTGGGTCTTGAACAGAACAAGTTGGGGTACTACCTGAGCAAGTTGGAGGACATCGATCTCGTGCAGAGAGAAACACCTGTGACGGAGTCGAATCCCGAGAAGAGTAAGAGTGGTCTTTACAGAATCAAAGATTATTTTCTGGACTTCTGGTTCAAGTACATATATCCGTATAGGAGTTACATAGAGATCGGTCAAGCCAAGTTCGTTGAAGAAACAATTAAAAAGACTTTCAGAGAAAGGCACGTGAGTTTCGTTTATGAAGATATCTGTAGAGAAAGATTGGTTGAGATGAATGCGAGAAACGAGTTACCGGTGAAGGTGTCGAGGATAGGGCGTTGGTGGTACAGAGAAGATGAAATAGACATCTTGGGAGTTGATGAAAACGACAGAATAGTTCTCGTCGGGGAATGTAAATACACCAACGATCCTGTGGACGTTGGATTGTACTACCAGTTAGAGCAGAAATCGAGAAAGTTGAAGATTGAAAGAGAACCGATCTACGTTTTCTTCTCGTATGCTGGCTTTGCGAAGTCTTTCGTACAGGAAATGAAAACCAGGAAAAACGTCCTGCTGTTTGAAAGAGCTTAGGAAGGATCGTTGTGTTCTCCTCATCTCAC
The DNA here is from genome assembly GCA_964463395.1 of uncultured Pseudothermotoga sp. GTDB lineage: Bacteria > Thermotogota > Thermotogae > Thermotogales > DSM-5069 > Pseudothermotoga_A. The sequence continues at coordinate 49 of CAYXCE010000261.1, read as the reverse complement.
AAATTGTAATTCCTCAGAGCATAGCTCACCACAGCCGTGACTAGCGCCA
>CAYXCE010000260.1:0-2094 GCA_964463395.1 uncultured Pseudothermotoga sp. | reverse complement strand
CTTCGATATCGGAACGACTTCAGCTTTCGGAACGGTGATCTCCACCTTCTTGTTCGTCAACTGTGATAAGGCCGTTGCTGCGTTGCCCGTTCCGATGTTTCCTATCTCTTTGAGAAGATCGAGTTCTCGTTCAGAAAGGGTCATTCTACACCTCCTCTCGGGTCTTTCTGATCTTGATTTCTTGTTGAAACACGTACGAGACTAACGCTTTCTCGAGTTCTGGAGGAACATCCAGAAACTGAACGCCATACTCATGAAAACCTGTCGTTTCGTTGAAACCTGCGTACCGAACGATCTGAGCCTTTTGCTTTATGAGCTTTATGTCCCCCAGATCCAGATCTATGTGGATTGTTTGTCCCACTTTCAGCAATTTCGAAGTGCACATCAACACCCCGCCAGCGCTGAAATCCCTGGTCAGGAATCTATGATTAACATCTTCATTCTCAGCAGTGAAGCTACCGTTGAGCACCAGAGGTATGCGAACGTACCTACGCCTCTGTACCCTGTTCACTTGTTCCGGAACAGAGATGTACATCACCAAAAAATTCGATTCAACATCTCTTCCGTAATCGAGCACGCGGCTACTGAAAGCGTAGACGACCTTTTCAGCGATCGCTGTGACGTGTATGAACTCACCCCTCTGTATCGGGACAAATCTACCTTGATAGCTGGGCATGGCTATTTTGAGGATACCTTTGTCGAAGTATGAATCGTGGATCGTACTCTTCATCCTCAATTTCTCACCCTTTTTGTTTTCCAGCTCGATCATAAGAGGCATACCAGGCCTGAGAACATCCTTCGCATTGACCTTTGCGATGTATTCCGCCATCGTCGTTTCATCCCATACCGAGGAGCAATTTGACTCTTTCTATGAAAGAAAGTCTCTTGACGACGGTTCTGTTTGTGATTTTATCAGCTATGCCATGTATCGCCAAAGAAGGTTGAGATGTTTTTCTGAGTATCACCAAAGGTATCTGTCTCGTAACGCTGTCTCTGACGAGTGGATCGAATCTGACCAGGTGGGTCGAGTCGAAACTCACACCTATGAATTTGTTCACGACGGAACTGAATTTTTCAAGGATCTTCCTACCTTCCTTCATATCCTTCACCATGTTCATCACAACGTGGAAACTCACAGGTTCGAGTCCTTTCAGAACCAAGATTTTTACGAAAGTGTATGCGTTCACCAACGCTGTCGGTTCTGTGGCCGTCAGAACCAAAACGTGGTCGCTGCTCATGTAGAATCTCTCGAGCTGTTCGTTGAAGCCCGGTGGGAAATCGAAAACGATGTAGTCGTACATCTCTCCGAGCCTTCGAAGTTCGTTCAATACCTTTCCCTTGTCTTCGATGTTGAAGGTTATGAGATCATCGACGTCCATACCGGTGCTTATCAAGTCCACTCCGTAAGGTGTCCTGAAGATCACATCTTCTATGCTCGCCTTCCTCTTCAAAAAGTCTTTCAAAGTCATTTTGGGTGTGATACCCATGAGTATTTCAGCGTTGGCGAAACCCGCATCGGTATCGAAGAGGAGGATCCTGTAACCTCTCTCCTGCAGCGCTATGGATAGATTGACTGCAACTACAGTTTTACCTACCCCACCTTTTCCACTGGCCACACTGACGATCTTCGCTTGGGAACTGAACAGTCCCTCAGCTTGATTGGGCAATTCTCAACACCTCTTTTGAGAGGAGAAAAGCTATATCCTTCGCGTTCGCTTCAATGATGTCTTCCGGAACTCTCTGACCGTTGGTGATGAATGCGATCGGTGTTCCGCCCATCATGGTAGCGTTGATCAGATGCCCAAATGTTCTCGTCTCATCCATCTTTGTCAGAATCAAGTGTGTGTGTCTCACCGTTCCGAACCTCTCTAAGATGTCTTTCAGATCGGACAGTCTACAGTTCATACTGATCACGAGAAAAGCTAAATTCGGTTGTATCACCTCAAAGAGTGCTTTCAGTTCACTCATCTGTATGTCGTTGTTCTGGCTCCTCCCCGCAGTGTCGATCAAAACCACGTCGAAAGGTTTCATGGCCTCGAGTTCCAACTTCGCTTCTTTGGGTGTGTAGGCAACCCTCATGGGTATGTCCATGAT
>CAYXCE010000259.1:0-2113 GCA_964463395.1 uncultured Pseudothermotoga sp. | reverse complement strand
ACCACACCCAGGTTGGAAGCCAAGTGTCCTCCATTTTTTGAGACAACCTCAATGATTCTTTTTCTTATTAACTCCGCAAAGCTTTTCAAATCTTCAATCGTTGCCGTTTTCAACCGATCGATCGTTACCAACACTTTCCACCTCACCGCGGTTCAGCTGTGCGTACAAATCTTCCACCTCAATTCTGGCATTTTTCAATGCCTCTTGTAACTTCTTGTAGATCTCGATTCCTTTTCTGTACATCTTTAAAGATTCGTCCAAAGACAAGTCTGGAGAATTCAACAACTCAATGATTTTCTCAAGCTCGTTCATCAACTCTTCTATCTTCATTGACAATCGCCCTCACCAACCCATCGTGAAATCTCAAAAGAAGTACGTCATTCTCACTCACTTCACTCCTCGACTTGACCCTTACACCATCTTTTTCCACGATCACGTAGCCTCTCCTCAATTCACTCATTGGATCCAATAGACTCAACTTCGTCCCAAGCAATTCTAATTCCTGCTCCAGAGAGACGATTTTGTCCTCGAACGAAGACCTCAACTCATCGAATCTCATCTTTAGAAGCCCTTCAAGCTTCTGAACCGATTCGAGCAATCTTTTTCTTGCTTCCTTCATGAGCTCTTCCGATCGTTTCTTCGCAGCGAACCAAGACATCATCAAGTTGCCGAAAGATGTCCTTAGAGTGTGTTTCATCCTCTCGATGACCTCGTTGACGTCTGGTACTGCGTACTGAGCCGCTGCAGTTGGGGTGTGTGCAGCCACATCAGCAACTAAATCCACAAGTACTGTATCTATCTGGTGTCCGACCCCTGTGATAACAGGATGTCTCATGGAATGAACGAACATGACGACATCCTCATCATTGAATAACCAAAGGTCCTCTGCAGCTCCTCCACCCCTGGCAATTATAACTACGTCGAGTTCATCAGAGTTAGCGTCTATCAGAGCTCTAATCAATTCTCTTTTAGCTTCTTCACCCTGAACAGCCGTGTGATAGAGCACAACTTTCACAAAAGGGAACCTCTCTGAGATCGTCCTCAGTATATCCTGAAAGGCCGCCGAGTTTCTCGAAGTTATCACACCAATTTTAGAAGGAAACCTCGGCAATGGCTTTTTTGGCTTCGAGAATAAACCCATTCTGCTCAATCGTTCATACGTCTCTCTGAGTTTCAAAAACATGGCGCCTTGGCCCGAAAGCAACTTCAGATTTCTACAAAGGAGCCTGTACTGTCCTCTGGGCGCATAAATCCTAACGTCGCCTGTAACTCGAACCATTTGTCCATCTGCGATGTGGATTCCCATGTATGCTCCCCCAAACAAAATGCAACTGATAGTCGCATAGTCATCCTTCAATGAGAAGAACAAATGACCATTTCTGATCTTGCAATCTATCACTTCACCTACGACAATCACGCCGGTCAACTTGGGATCATTTTGGAACAAATTTTCAATGTAAAAGGTAATGTCACTAACGCTGTAAACGTGATCTATAACGGTCAACCCCCACAGTAGTTCTCTGCCCTCTCGACAATTTCAGACGGCAAACCGAGTTTCTTAGCAATTTTTAGGGCGACTCTCTCAACGTCTTTGACGCCCGGGAAAATCGAATAATCGAGCATTTTGTGCGGGTCCTCTTCTTCGATATTCTTTATCTTGCCACAGCTATACACATTCTTGGCCATCGAAACGACACGCGGATAATGCGTGCTCAGAAAAACGAAATCTTGCGAGTTAGAAAAATGCTCAACGACAGCCAGGGCAAGTGCTTCTCCTTCCGTTGGGTTCGTACTCGTTCCGAATTCATCGAGTAAGATGAGCTTTTTGCCAAGACAATGCAAAGCTCGCACAAAGGAGCGGATTTCTCTGGCAAAAGAACTGAATCCCATCTCTTCTCCTTTCGAAATGAAACGAACATTCTCGAAGATGGGACTCGAAAAGCTTTCAGCTGGGATAGGAAAGCCAAGATGAAACAGAACCACAAAAGCTCCTACGGTTTTGAGAGCGGTGGTCTTTCCTCCCATGTTTGGTCCACAGAGCACTGTCACACCTGACTTCGCATCGATGTTCACCGGATAGTAAGTGTAGCCCTTCGCTTCACAGTAATTCAAC
>CAYXCE010000258.1:0-2116 GCA_964463395.1 uncultured Pseudothermotoga sp. | reverse complement strand
TCTTCCATCTGTGCGTATCACAACGTGTGCTCCGGGAGACTGTTGAGCGTGTAACCATATATCGGAATCGTTGGCTTTCTTGATGAGAACTTCGTTTTGTTTGTTGTTCTTACCCACGAAGATGGTGAAACCCTCATAGACAAACTTTCTAAATTGAGTTTCTTCTCGTGCTCTTTCTCTCTTGACATTGTTTTTCCTAATGATTCCCGCTTCAATGAGCTCTTCTTCTATCTCCTCGAGATCTTCCAACGTCTCGGCTGTTTCGATCATGTAATGTATCTGTTCTAAATAACGATTTTCGCTCTGGAGGTGTTGAATTCTGACTGCAAGTATTTGTCTCTTCTCTCTCAGTTTCTTGTAACGTTCAAAGTACACCTGCAAGCTTTGTTTCACACTCTTGCCTTCTATCAAAGGTACGGCGACAATCTGGTTGGTTTTCCAATCTAAGCATCGAACTTGATTTTTCTCCTCGTTTGTTTCAGTTACGTATTTCAACAATTCTCCGTAACGCTTGTACATCTCAGCTTTTTCACATTCCCTGATTTCTTCCAGCAAACTATCTAATAATCGTTGTTGCCTTCTTAGGTGTTCATCAACAACTTTTGAAAGTCCTTGACGCAGTTTGTCCATCTTAGTTTTTCTTAGGTTCCAAATGTAGGTTTCATCTACAGCGCATGAAGCTGATTCGTACTCTGAAAGCGGTTTTCCAAGCGTTTTCAAAGGATAAGCAAAAACAAAGCGTCTCCCATCGATTTCATAAACGTAACATGATGATTTTTCGAAATCACTAAGCACAGAAACAAAGGCGAGTTTCAGTGCGATCTTTTCTCTTTCATTGAGCGAAACGACCGGTTTATCGCTTATAGCCGCGCGCAAAAGAATTTCCTGAGCAGTTATCTTGGAAAAACCAGCAATGTTTTCCACGATGTATTTAGATAGTAATGCGCTGTCTTCAAATTTCAATTCGTATCCCTCAAAAAGGTTCACTTTTGTCGGATTTGGTTTGTATACGCTATTGTTCTCAATGAAAGATCTGAGATCGTCAAGCACCACGTCATTTTCGACCAAGATCAAGTTCGAACGACTACCAAAGAGTTCAACATAAAGCTTGTACTCGTGTCTGTTTCCCGTCTCATCTATCTTGTCAAAGACGAAACAAAGCATTCTATCCAAACCTATTTGGATTACATCTTTCAACCTGGCATTCCTAAGTCGTGCTCGCGCGAATGTAACGAAGGTGGATGGATTATGGTTGGAAAAATCTCCCTTCTCTGCGAGGCACACATGTGCAAGACCAGGTTCTACACATATCCTCACTGTAGATTGCTGAAAAATCAGATGGATGCAAAATTGTCCAGATTGATGTATCTGTTTGAGAGTTTCTCCCTTCAGTTTGGAAATCTCAAAGACGAGTTTTCTAAGTACAAACGCATCTATCATTTACACCATTCCAATGATTTCTTTAACCTTAGCTATATCTTGAGCATGCTCAGCTTCATCACCTGGGGTTTCAAGTATCCACGGAATACTCTGAATCTCTTTGAAGCTCAAGAAGACTTTAAAACCCTTTTCTCCTATGAACCCTTTTCCTATATTCTCATGCCTATCTGTAGGTTTACCAAGTGGAGCCTTTGAATCGTTCAAATGAATCATTTTCAACTTGTTGAGCCCAATTTTGGTGTCGATTTCGTATAGCAGTTTCTGAACGCCATCCTTAGTAGTGATGTCATAACCTGCGTCGAAACCATGACAAGTGTCGTAGGTGATTCCGATCCTTTTAGGATCGTACGAAGAATCCACGATTCTCTTTATTTGATCAAAATTGTATCCAACATTTCCTCCTTTCGGAGATACGTTCTCTAAGAGTAACATAACGTGTTGCGTGTGACTCAAAAACTCATTAATTGCGTTGATGATCCGTTTGAAGCCAACTTCTTCACCTGCTCCAGTATGGCTACCCGGATGCACGTTTAGAAATCTTACACCTAAAGCTTCACAGATTTTTCCTTCCATTATTAACAACTGAACGGATTTGTTCCAGATCTCCTCACTGGGGCTGGCCAAATTTATGAGATAACCTGTGTGACAAAAAGCGTCATTGAAATCGATACCATAT
>CAYXCE010000257.1:0-2118 GCA_964463395.1 uncultured Pseudothermotoga sp. | reverse complement strand
GTATTGAACCGCCCAGTTACTAACCAAACAGTTCAAAATATTTTGTACCGAATTGGTATAATACGATCGGTGATAGTGTGAACCCTTTCAGATTCGGCAAGCAGTACGAGCCAGATTGTTTCATAGACAGAGAGGCTGAGTATCGTCAGCTTTTGAGTGCCGTTTCGAGCGGGAACAACGTCATACTCGTTGCTCCGAGGAGATTCGGCAAAACTTGGTTGTTACAAAAATTCGTTGTCGAGAGCGGTTTTCAATGCATTTATCTTGATCTTCTCAGCATGCTTTCTTTGAAAGATTTCGCCACGAAGATCGTTTCGAAATCTTTTGAATTGCTCAAGTTGAGCAGTCCCATCGATTTTGTCAAGGAATATTTGAAGAATCTTTCCAGGTACATCAGTTTTTCTTTTGGAACGGAAGGTGTGATCTTCAGTTTCAGCAGGGATATAGAAGAGGAAGTGTTGCTCTCGGAATGTTACGAGCTTCTAGGGAGACTCGGCGAGGTCTTCAAAACTTTGGTGGTGTGCCTGGATGAATTTCAAGCCTACAGTTCAGTGAACGAAAAACTGGCGGGTTCTTTGAGGAGCTTTTTTCAAACAACGCCGAAGGTCGTTTTCGTCTTTTCCGGTTCGATGAGACACATGATCGAAGAGTTGTTCTTTCAATCCAAGGGCTTGATGTACCATTCTGGTATCAAACTCGATCTGTGCTCCTTTTTGCCGAAAAAGTCAGTGATGGATTACATCACAAGCAAGTTCAAAGAGTCCGGAAAAGCTATGTCGCAGGAAATCGCCGAAAAGTTCTACGAAATCACCAAGGGTCATCCATACTATGTTCAAGTCCTCGCTTACGAGGTTTGGAATCTTTCTGGAAAAGTGGTGAAGGAAATCGATCTTCATAATGCGTTGAACCAATTGATCCTGCGCGAAAGACACAGCTATGACATGGTACTCGACATGTTGGGGCAAAAATATCTACGTAAAGTCTTGGTCATGATCGCCTCCAACAAGGATATTTTCAGCTTGGAGGCGTTGCAGGAATTTGAAATTCCAAACCCGAGTATCGTTAACAAGACCATCAAAAAGCTCGTCGAGCTCGGTTTCGTTGAGAAACTTTCCAGGGGAAACTATGAGATCATCGATCCGATTTTCGAGGAATATATTTTGAGAAAATTCTCTTGAGCTATTTTGACGCAGAATTACTTCGAGTTGTCCTCCACACAATCTGTACCACATGCAAAATTCTAAAGATTCTTGTGAGTTAGTGGGCCACTTCTACAAATGAAGACCAGGAGGATCTACAAATTCACATCCAGCAACAGCGATACGATGATCGCAGTGGATTCGATGCGGACAAAATCATCGAAGAGATTTTTTGGAAAAGAAAATTCACCTCTGTAGAACACGTTTTTGAATTCGCCGAGCGTCCTACCATCGATACACGGTGCGATGCTTCCCACCAAAACCAGTTCAAAATTCTCGCTGGAATACTGTTGGATTTTATTAGTCCAATTCGATCGAACCTCTTTACTGCTCACGTATCCTGCGTTGAATTACCTTCTAAATCCCGCCGTGATACCATGAAGTAAACAAGATGAGCCAGATCCATTGCGAAACAAAGAGACGAGTCAGAAAAACTGAATGAGCAAAGGTTGAATGTCATGAATGGAAAAATCGTTCATTTCAGCGAACAGTGATTTATTTGGACAGGTTTTTCCCCGTAGGAAGAATACTTAACATCACATTGGGCTGTTCAGTTACTGACCAGACAGTTCAAAGTTTTTCGCATCGGCATTCGGTATGGAGAAGGAACCTTGATGGAAGCGCTCGTCACATACTCAACATCACGCCGATGCGGAAGCCTTTCGAGGAATAACCTGCATTTATGTAAAATTTCCACACTCTCAAAAGTGTGTCGAAATCGAAGCTGTCAGAATCTATCAAAAACTGCGCGCCGAAATCCGGCATTTTTCTGTAAAGAACCCCAACAGTGAAATTGAGATTTCTCTCACCGATTATCAAAGAGAACGAGGACGTGATGTTCGGATAAAAAAGAACATGGTGTGATATTTTTCCAGAAAAGTCGATCTGTCCACCGGCTTTCAGATAGGATGTACCCAAC
>CAYXCE010000256.1:0-2120 GCA_964463395.1 uncultured Pseudothermotoga sp. | reverse complement strand
AGTGGGGATGAAGATCGTATTCATGAATTACCATTTTCAGAAAAATATCTTCAAAAACATGTTGGTCAATAAAGAAAACTTCCATGAGAAATATTTTCTCAAGAATTACTATTTGGTCTATCAAACACCATTGGACATCGTCTTCAACTTGGCTGAAAATCAGGACACATCAGAACTCAAAGAACAGCTTGGAAAACTCTCTGTTCCTACGCTCACGATTTGGGGAGAAAACGACGAAGTCACACCGCTAAATAGCGCGGAATGTCTATTGAAAAATGTTCAGGGTAAACTCGTGGTGATACCCAACGCGGGGCATCTTCCCATGATCGATCAACCCCAATCAGTTAGTGAAATCATCAAAGATTTCATTTTCTCATCGTTTTCTAATTGAGTTGAGATATGGTGTGGATAGGTGATGAGTATGAGGAAATTGAGTTTGGTCTTGGTTATCCTTCCATTCTTTAGCGTTTGCTTTTCAATCAACGCTTCAGATTCTGTGAACCTTTTCGGGATCGATCTGTACAAATTTCTGGCAACCAAAGATGGAAACATCTTCTTTTCTCCGTTCAGTTTGAGCACAGCTTTGGCTATGACCTACCTCGGTGCGGCTGGTGACACAGCAGAACAGATGGGCCGAGTACTCCATTTCGAAAAGGTCATGGACCTCCATGAGAGTTTTTCGAAACTCATCGTTCCACTCAACGAGCTTTCTCAAAGCTGTAAGCTATCAATTGCTAATGCGTTGTGGCTACAGAGAAATTATCCATTGCTACAATCTTTTCTTGATTCTGTTGAGAGGTACTACAAAGCACCTGTGAATGTTGTGGATTTCGTGAACGATTTAGAAAATTCTGTTCGAAAAATCAACACATGGATCGAGGAAAAGACTGAGGGAAAGATCAAAGACATGATCACGAAGAACGATGTGGACAGCTTGACCAGATTGATCCTCACGAATGCCATCTATTTCAAGAGCATGTGGGAAATTCCGTTCGATCCTTCACAAACAAAGAAGGAATTTTTCTATATCGACGAAAGCACCCCTGTGGAAATAGATATGATGAGACTAACAACAAGATTCAGGTATTTCGAGGATGAAACGGCACAGATTCTGCAAATTCCTTATGCCAACAATACACTTTCCATGATCGTAGTCTTACCGAAAAAAGGGATACAATTGAGCTTCATTGAAAAAGAACTTTCACTCGAAAAATTGAGATACTGGTTGGACCAGCTTGAAATCTTAGAAGTACAGCTGTATCTACCTAGGTTCAAGGTGGAGCAACGATTCTCTCTGAAAGAAGTCTTGATGAAAATGGGAATGGTGGACGCATTCACCAACGCTGCCGACTTCTCCAGAATTGACGGAACCAAGATGTTGAAGATCCAAAACGTCATACATCAAGCTTTCGTCGAAGTGAACGAGGAAGGTACCGAAGCGGCCGCCGCAACAGCAGTGATCATAGGCATCAAGATGGCGCCAAAAATTCCTGTCGTGTTCAGAGCTGATAGACCTTTCTTGTTTTTCATCTATGAAAAAACCAACGGTGTGATCTTGTTCATGGGAAGACTGCAGAAACCTTAATAAAGAAAACACGCTACACGGTGAAAACCATCAATGGTTTTGAGCTGTGGTACTTGTTCTGAGCAAACTTTCATGGCGTATGGACACCTTGCGGCAAACAAGCACGCATCCGGTGGATCTATAGGAGAACTGATCTCACCACGAATTGGTTCTATACCGTGCAGCTTCCTCAATCTTGGATTGGGTACAGGAACAGAAGATATGAGTGCTCTAGTGTAAGGATGCAAAGGATTGGAAAAGATCTCATCGCTCTTCGCAATTTCAACGATTCTTCCGAGGTACATAATCCCGATCCTATCACTGACGTGTTTCACAACCGCCAAATCATGCGCAATGAACAGATAGGTCAAGCCGTAGCGTTCTTTCAAGGACATGAGCAGATTTATTACCTGGGCCTGAACGGAAACGTCCAACGCAGAAACTGGTTCGTCGCATATGAGCAATTGTGGCCTCACTATCAAAGCTCTGGCGATACTTATTCTCTGTCTCTGACCACCCGAAAATTCGTGAGGATATCTCATCAGATATTCTGGCC
>CAYXCE010000255.1:0-2144 GCA_964463395.1 uncultured Pseudothermotoga sp. | reverse complement strand
CTTCTGGGGTTGAAACCAAAGACGTTGACCAATTATTTGAAAAAGCTGAAAGAAAAACTCGCAACTGCTGATGAATTCCTCAAAATGGAGCAGGAGGCGGTAGTATGAAACCTGATTACAGAAAGGCAATGTTGGAGTCCGAAATCGTTAAACTGGTCTCGGAAGCTCTTAGGGAAGCGAAAGACCCAAAAATCAAGGATCGTATAATCACTGTCTCGAGGGCGGAGCTCTCGGCCGACAAGAGGTTCGTCGATGTCTACATCAGCTCAATTGGAGATGAAAAGGAGAGGAAGGACCTCGTTGAACACTTGAATAAGATCAAAGGTTATTTCAGGACCTATCTGGCGAACAACCTCGATTTGTTCGTAGCACCCCAGATTCGCTTCAGGGAAGATCCTGGAATAGAGGCGAGTGTGAGGGTCCAAGAATTGCTCAACAAACTCAAGGAGGAGAAGAAGTGAATCCTTCTGGTCTGTTGTTGGTGGATAAACCCAAAGGTCCCACGTCACACGACATCGTCGATGTAATTAGGAAGAAATTGAACATAAAGCGTGTAGGGCATGCCGGCACACTCGATCCTTTTGCGACCGGATTGCTCGTGATCGGTGTGGGCTGTGCCACGAGACTCTTGGAGTACCTCATGAAACATCGTAAAGTCTACAGGATCAAGATGAAACTTGGTCTCATCACTGATACTTTCGATATAACCGGAAAAGTTGAAGAAGAAAGGCCATGCAATGTAACGGAGCAAGAAATATTGGAAGCGATCAGTAGTTTCGTGGGGACCTATGTACAAATACCCCCAGCCTATTCCGCCAAAAAGTACAAAGGCGAGAGGCTGTACGAACTGGCAAGACAGGGAAAGATCATCAGATTACCTCCCAGGCAGGTGACCATCTACAGGATAGAAGATATTGCCTTAGAAGATACTATGGTATCCTTCACCGTTGAAACTAGCCCCGGCACTTATATAAGATCACTGTGCATGGATATCGGTTACAAACTCGGGTGTGGCGCCACCGCGGTGGAACTCAGAAGGCTCCGTGTTGGACCTTTTCGGGTCGAAGATGCTGTGGACGTTTACACTGCCAGTGCCGGGGAGTTGTTGAAGCGTTTGATACCCATGTCTCGGATACTCGATCTTCCAAAAGCATGGATAAAAAACGAAGCTCGTGAAAAAGTGATGAACGGTATGAAACTCTACGCAAACGATCTACTGAACTGCGAGCACTTTGAAAAAGATGAAGTAGTACAAATATTCAGTGGAGAAGAGTTGATTTGCCTCGCGAAGGCTGAAAGACGTTCGAACTTCATAGAAACACTCTTACGTCAGGAAAGGAATGAACCCGTTTTGAAACCTTTTAAGGTTTTCAAGGGGAGCTGAACCATGTACGTGACATCGATCGGTGTTTTTGACGGTGTGCACCTTGGCCATCAGAGGTTGCTCAAAAGAGTTTCGGAAATTGCTGAAAAAAGAGGTCTACGTTCGAAGGTGCTGGTCGTTTCACACCCTTTCGAACATTTGAAGGGAGATTTTGAGGGTTTGATAACGAGTCATGAGCGAAGGATATTGCTGTTGGCAAATTACGTTGATGAAGTGATAATTTTGGACTTAAAGTGCATCAAGGATATGCGCGCAGAGGATTTTTTTGAGCAATTTATAGCCAAAGACACAACCGCGCTCGTTGTTGGAAAGGATTTCAGATTTGGAAAGAATGCTGAGGGCGATCTGCGCTCACTTGAAACCCTGTGTATGAGAAAGAACATAGACTTGATGGTCCTTCCAGATATCTTGGATGGAGATAATCTGCGTATAAGCAGTTCACGAATAAGGAAACTGATCAAAGAGGGAAGAATCGAGGAAGCTGAGAAACTGCTTGGTCATGATTATTTACTCGAAGCCACGGTCTTGGATGTTAGGAATTTTAATTCGCAGGATGTAGCTGTACTGGAACCGCTCAAAGATCTCGTTGTACCGTTGCGTGGGAGATTCCAAGTTGAGGAAAAGTGTTTCGGATTTAAGGGGACGGTGGTGTTCGAGAATGGGGTGAAACTGTTCAGCGAAAAACTGAGGTTGGCGATAGGAAGTTGCGTGTCTTTAAAACTGCTGGGTGATGCCACATGAGGATCGGTGTAGTTACAGG
>CAYXCE010000254.1:0-2164 GCA_964463395.1 uncultured Pseudothermotoga sp. | reverse complement strand
ATCATAGAGCCAGTCGGGTCGCTTGACACTGACCGCTAAGAATCGCTCCGGCATCGTGCTCACCACATCGAAGAACGAAGCCACCTGTTCCTCTGTACGAAATTCCCCAAGCAGAGCAAGTTCATTTATGACAAACAGATCGTATCTTTTCATCACTTCACTCAGATTTGCTAAGAAGTAGCTCAATGTCATGAGAGCGTGACTCGTTTTCGACTGAGAGTTGAGCGAGTTGAGATAGTCTATCGGACGATCGAGGTATCTCAGCAAAGTGTGATACAACTGTGTTGAGAGAATATTGTTCAACGAAATCACCGCACACTTTTTTTTGCTTGTTGTGAACAGCCAATAGAAGAGTGCGTTTCTGAGACGTAAATCCAAAATGAGCAAGTTGCCAGTCAAAGGGTCGGGCAGAATTTCTTCTAAATGGTTCAATCTGTGCTTAAGCTCGGGTTCCTGATACGTCACATAGTCTGGAGAGAGTGTGTTGTCATCTATCTCGACGTCGAGTATGTACAGACTAGGTACTTTGCCCCGCAGAGTGAACACCATGCTCATCTTGATTGGCTCATAAAAACTCGATCCAAACAGATGACCTATACCGAACCCTGTTGCCTCAAACTTTTTCCCATTCGAACTTATTGTCAGCCTCACATTCGACTGATTTTGTCCAAAGAATTTCGCAGCTTCAACCCTCACATTTTCACACAAGAACAGCGGTTCTGGATTTCCGTGACCGAAAGGTTCGAGTTTTCGGAGTTCACCCATCAAATTTTCGTCGATGTCCTCCAGTTTTAAAACAGCGTCGATTTCAAGGCTCGTCGCACGATCATCTTGAGGGATGTCATAACTCCTGAGCGCTTCAATGAAGCGGTCTACAGTTTCAAGGGTTAGACTGAAACCAACGGCCAGAGAATGACCTCCAAATTCCTCAAAATACTCTAAGAACGGCTGTAGGGCGTCTATCAAATTTACACCGGGTATACTGCGAGCGGAAGCCCTCGCACCATCTGACCCTTCGGATATGACTATCACCGGTTTGTTGTACCTGTGGCACAAGCGTGCCGCAACAATACCGATAACACCTACATGCCAATCTCTTCCTCGTACGATGATAATCGAATGCTTATCGAGTCTCCCGCGTTCAATTTGCTCTACAGCGTTCTCAAATATCTGTGCCTCGATTTCTTGCCTGGTTGCGTTGTATTCGAACAAGAGATCGATCAGCTGAGCAGCAAGATTGTAATCACGCGTTGTCAGAAGGTCAAAGGCATCATGCGCTGCATCAAGCCTTCCGGCTGCATTGATCTTGGGAGCGACGCGAAATCCTATGTCCCTGGAATCTGGCTCGTTTATTTGAAGCCTTGAAAGTAACATCGCGAGACCTGGTCGGTCAGTTTTTTTCATCCTTTCGAGGCCTTCTTTGACTATGAAACGGTTCTCACCTACTAGCTTGACCATATCGGCGATCGTTCCAAGTGCTACTAGATCCAGATATCTTAAAGTTTCCTCTTGGCTCAGCCCCAGATGAGACGCCATCGCACTGATCAATTTGAACGCCACACCGACTCCCGCAAGATCTTTAAAGGGGTACTCATCGTCTTTTCTCTTGGGATCCAATACGGCATCACCTGCTGGCAAAACTTCCCCGGTCTCATGGTGATCTGTGATAATGACGTTGTATCCCATCGACTTGGCAATTCGTACAGCTTCAACAGCTGTAACACCACAATCAACTGTTAAAAGTACTCCTGCTCCTTCATTTCTGAAATGCTCGAGCACCGCAGGTTGAAGTCCATAACCTTCGTCTATACGTTTTGGAATGTAATGTGCCACGCTCCATCCGTTGTTTTGGAGAAATTCTTTAAGCACAACAGCACCAGTGATCCCATCTACATCGTAATCACCGTAAACCAAAACTGTTTCACCAGCATTTCTGGCACGCACCAGTATTTCGACAGCTTTAGACATGTCTTTGAGGAGGAATGGGTCGTGCAAATCTTCCCTCGATGGATTTAAAAATTTCAGTGCCTCTTCCGGCTCTTTGATCCCGCGGTTTATCAACAATCTGGCAAGAAAACCACTGATACCCAAAGACTCAACAAGTCTTCTCAACTCACTCTGATCAACCTGCTTGATCGTCCACCTCACGGAAGTTCAACTGCCT
>CAYXCE010000253.1:0-2173 GCA_964463395.1 uncultured Pseudothermotoga sp. | reverse complement strand
CTTCGGGGAAGGTGGGACATTCGTTGAGCTTTGGAAACGCCGATGCTGTCACGGTGGTTTGCAAGAACGCCGCCGTTGCGGATGCTTTTGCGACCGCTTACTGCAACAGCTTGAAGACGAAAGACGACGTCGAAACACTACTCGAGAGTGCGATGAACGGGCACGTTCTCGGTGTAGTTGTCATATTCGAAGACAAGCTGGGTGTGAGAGGTCAGTTCGAGATGGTGTTTGATGTGGACGGTGATGGTAGTGAAACTGATCGATAAACTCAAGGAAGGACCCGTTCTATCGATCGAAGTGTTACCCCCGAATAGGGGACACAGCGTGGAAGAGATATTCCAAACGATCGACCAGCTGATGGAGTTTCCCCTGTCCTTCATCAACGTCACCAGGCACGCACCGGAAGTGAGCTACATCGAAGTCGACGGTCAGATCATCAAAGTGACGAAGGTGAAGCGCCCCGGTACGGTGGGACTCGCCGCAGCTCTGATGCATCGGTACAGAATAGACGTTGTTCCACACGTGATCTGTTACGGTATGGACAAATATCAGATAGAAGATCTCTTGATAGACCTCCACCTCATAGGTATTCGGAACATCTTCGTCGTGAGGGGTGAATATGAAAATCCTGCCAGTGAACAACAGGATAAAAGTTCTTACAAACACGCTGTGGAGTTGGTGAGACACGTTGCGAACTTGAACAGAGGTATTTATTTGTATCCAGGAGAAGGAAACGAGCCGACGGATTTTTGTATCGGAGTGGCGGGTTACCCCGAAAAGCATTTTGAGGCGCCGAACATGGAGGAAGACCTCAAGAACCTCAGGAGAAAAATAGATGCGGGCGCTCACTACGTGATCACGCAGATGGTTTTCGACGCACAGATCTACAAAAGATTCGTCGAGATGGCAAGACTGTTTGGTATAGATGTCCCCATCATTCCAGGTATAAAACCCATCGTAAATTTGAAGAGTGTCTTTTCGATCCCAAAAAAATTCTTCGTCACGATCCCAGCGCATTTCGTGTCACAGATGCAGCAGGCAAGAAGCGATGAGGAAGAGTTCAGAACCGGTGTCAGGTTCACTGCAAAACTTGCGGAAGATCTCTTGAACGCTGGCGCTCCAGGACTTCACATCTTCACGATGGGTCGTGCGAAGGCCACGAAAGCTGTCTTGAAATCGCTCTACTCGAAGCAGGTTTGAGGAGGTGGAGAAGATGAAAAAGAGAGTGGCCATCTTGGGAGCCACCGGTACGGTGGGGCAGAGATTCGTGCAGATGCTCGCGAACCACCCACTCTTCGAGATAGTCGCGTTGGCCGCATCTGAAGCCTCCGCTGGAAAAAAATACGGCGAAGTGGTGCACTGGCACCTGCCGGGTGAAATACCAGAAAAAGTACGAGATATGACCGTTGTGAACATCGATACAACCTTCGATTGCGATTACATATTCTCCGCTCTACCTTCGGACGTGGCGGGCCCGATAGAAACACGTCTCGTAGAACAGGGTTATATCGTGTTTTCCAACGCGGCGAGCCACAGAATGGACGAGAACGTTCCCCTGTTGGTACCTGAAGTCAACTTAGAGCACATAAAACTTGTAGAAAAACAGAGAACGAAAGGTAGGTTGATAACCAATCCGAACTGTTCCACCATAGGCCTGGTGATGGCGCTCAAACCGATTTTGGATCTTTTTGGAATAGAGTTCGTGAGCGTTGTGACGATGCAAGCCGTGTCGGGAGCGGGTTATCCTGGGGTGGCTTCTTTGGACATACTCGACAACGTGATACCTTACATAAAGAACGAAGAAGAAAAGATGTGCACCGAGCCAAAGA
This sequence comes from uncultured Pseudothermotoga sp., assembly GCA_964463395.1. Lineage (GTDB taxonomy): Bacteria > Thermotogota > Thermotogae > Thermotogales > DSM-5069 > Pseudothermotoga_A. The sequence goes on along the minus strand of CAYXCE010000253.1, from coordinate 344 downwards.
AGATCCTGGGAAAATTAGAAGAGACAGGACTGAACTTCGCTCAGTTCGAAATCGTCGCCCAGTGCAACAGGGTGCCCGTTCAAGATGGTCACATGCTCAGCGTCTACGTCGAAACTTGTGAAAGAGCTTCGCTGGACAAACTCGTCAGATCCATCGAGAATTTCAAGCCGTTGAAGAATTACAACTTGCCCACAGCGCCCGAGTGTCCTTTGGTCTATCTACCACACAGAGATGCTCCGCAACCAAGGCTCCACAGAGACCTCGGTGGAGGGATGACGGTGAGCATGGGAAGATTGGTCCAAGTGTCCGAACGATCGATCAGATTCGTCGCACTGGTGCACAAC
>CAYXCE010000252.1:0-2196 GCA_964463395.1 uncultured Pseudothermotoga sp. | reverse complement strand
GAGATAAAACTCTTCGGCGATGTGGTGAGAGTTCTTTCCTTGAAGCATCAGTAGATGTAAAGTGATCTTGGCGTTGGAAACGAAGCTTTTGAAGAATTCTTCGAACAGTTCTGTGGGAAACTCACCCACCCGTTCGGTTTCGAACCGAACTTGGTAGTTGAGGAAAGGTCTTCCAGAAAGATCGATCGATGTAACGATCAAAGCTTCATCCATGGGAACGATGGCGTGGCCGAACCTCGTGAGTCGAGAATAATCGAACAGTTCTCTGAAGGCTGTCCCCAGAACGATCGCGAAATCTTCAATCCCGTGGTGCAGATCGGTTTGGAAATCTGCTTCGAATTTTTCTATCTTCAGAGAAAGACCGGAGAATCTGCAGAAGGTTTTCAGCATGTGATCGAAAAATCCGATCTGAGTCGAACCTGAAAGGTTCCCCTCACCATCGTTCTTCAACTCGATCTTCACGTGTGTTTCGAGTGTTTTTCTTTCAACCGTGCAGGTGTCGAAACTTTTTTCTATGAGCATCTGAATCCCTCCAAGATTTTCAGAACGAACTCGTTCTGTTCTGGCAAACCCACACCGATCCTGATCCCAAATTCCGTCTTTCTGACCGTCACTCCGTTTTCTAAAAAGAGCCGATACACTCTCTCTGTGTCCTGACTGTCCAGATAGATGAAGACGAAATTCGCCATCGAGTCGCTGATTTTAAAGTTCATCCCACGGAGTTTTTCTTTCATTCTTTCGCGTTCTTGAACGATCTTTCGAACACGATCGAAGAATATGTCTCTGTTCTTCAGTGCGAGGCTCGCCAACATCTGTGAAAGATAGCTCACGTTGTAGGGCAGTCTGACCCTATCGTAAGCATCGATCAGTTTTGGACTTGCCACCATGTAACCTATCCTTTGCGATGCCAGGCAGAAGGCTTTAGAAAAGGTCCTCAAGATGATCAAGTTTTCGAACTCTTCAACGAATTCTACGTAGCTTTTGTGGCAAAATTCGTAATACGCTTCATCTAGAACGACGAGCGCGTTCGTTTTCAAAAGAAAGAAGATCTCCTCTTCTTCAAAAAGGTGCCCCGTGGGATTGTTCGGGTTGGGTAAAAAGACGACGCATTCTTCGTTCAGAAGATTTTTCAAAGTCTCGATGTTCAATCTTTCCCCAATCAACGGGACTTTCTTCAGTTCCACACCGAGCGCTCTGGCGAAGATTTCGTAGCAACTGTAGGTGGGAGGAAAGACGAATATGTGAAGGTCTCTGAACATGTTCAAAAGATTGTAGATGATCTCGTCTGCCCCGTTTCCAACACTGATCTGTTCCTTTTTCACTTTCCAACGCTCCGTGGAAACGTACTCCGCGATCCGCTGTGCGAGTTCTTCGCACGGCGTGTCGAAATAGATGCGCAATACCGCTGGATCGATCGTTTTGAAAAGTTGTTCGAGAATCTCTTCTGGAAATGGGTATGGATTTTCGTTCAACGCTGAGTAGATGGGAGTTCTTTGCTCACTCTTGTAAGCTTCGACATCCTTTCTTATGGTTTCGACGATTTTGTTGAAACTCATCTTCTCGATCCCTCCAATCTCGCCTCGATCGATCTCGCATGCGCTTCGAAACCTTCCAACCTCGCCAGCGAGGCGTAAAAAGTTGCCTCCCACTCGATCTCTTTCTCGCTGATCTGGGTGACGAAGATCTTTTTCAAAAAGTCTTGGACTGTGAGGCCTGAGGAAAACCTCGAAGAGCTCGAGGTGGGAAGTACGTGGTTCGGTCCCACCCCGTAATCACCGAAGGCTTCCGCGGAATTGCTTCCTAGAAAGATAGAACCTGCGTTTTGAACTTTTACCAGCAAAGACCAGGGGTTTTTCGTCATTATCTGTAGATGTTCCGGTGCGAAGATGTTCGAGATCAATACAGCATCTTCCAGATCTTTCACCAAGATCGCCAGACCGTTCTTCTCTAAAGAAGCACGTGCGACCGATCTGTTTGGCTCACCCAGTTCTTTCAACTGTTTCGAAAGTTCCTCCAGCGTTTCATCCAAAAAGTTTTCGTCGTCCGTGATCAAGCAGGCCATCGCATTTTCATCGTGCTCAGCCTGGGCGAGCATGTCCGCCGCTACGAATCTGGCTTTCGTTGAACCGTCTGCGATGATCAAAAGTTCCGTAGGGCCCGCAATGGAATCTACACCACAATCACCGAAGATCAGTT
>CAYXCE010000251.1:0-2199 GCA_964463395.1 uncultured Pseudothermotoga sp. | reverse complement strand
GTTCCTAAAGATCGTCTTCCAGGGAGTTGATAGCAAGAATGAGATTCTCAAAGTTACTGGATGTGGCTCAGAGAACAAACCAACCATTTCACGAAGTGGCACTAATTCAACAAATGTTGGAAGATGGGTCAGATCCGATCGAGGTGAGGTCAAGGATACGTTCACTTCTGCGTATCATGATAGAAATTGCCGAATCCAACTATGGCAAAAGTCAAAAAACACTCATTGGGTTATGTGGTAAAAATGCTCACCTTCTGTCTATTTGTGAGTCTAAGCTCGTGGGTAAGTTCATGCACGTAGCAATGGTAGCCGCACTGTCAGTCTCAGAAGCGAATGCCTCTATGAAAAGAATTGTTGCATGCCCAACTGCTGGGGCATGTGGTGTCATGCACGGGATGATCTATGCACTCAACAAAGTTATGCAAGTGAGTGAGGAACAGCTTGTAAACGGTTTGATAGTGGCTGGAATCTTCGGAGAAATCATTGCGAAAACTGTTTCGATATCAGGTTCCACAGCGGGATGCCAAGCTGAGATAGGTACGGCCGCTGCAATGGCAAGTGCTTTGATCGTTTACGTGCTAACTCAAAATGCAGAAAAATCTTCCCACGCTGCAGCTTTATGTTTGAAATCGTTCATGGGATTGGTGTGTGACCCTATTGGTGGTTTTGTGGAAGTACCTTGTGTTAAGAGAAATGCGGTGGCCGTTGCCGTTGCAATAGCTGTAGCGGAGATGGTACTCTCTGGTATCGAAAGCGTAATCCCCTTCGATGAAGTTGTAGAGGCTATGGCGAAGGTGGGAAAGGCTCTCCCAGAAGAACTGAGGGAAACAGGCCTTGGGGGTGTAGCAAGCACTAAAACTGCACGTTCAATACTTGAGCTTTTTAGGGGTGGCGTTGATGGAGAAGATTAACAACGAAATAACTCAAAACGTGGACTTGTGTGTTGGGTGGGGGAAGCTGAATCCTAATGCTCTAGGGTGGAGTAGAAAACCGTTGATTCGTCCGAACATCGCTGATCATTTTCTGAGGAAAAAAAGATGGAATTACTGGGCAGTGATGAACAAGGCATGTTTTTTTTCCGTGACAGTTTCCAACGTTGACTATCTTGGATTGGTCTCCACCTGTTTTCTAGATTTGGAAAATAAAGCTTTTTTTGAGGAAAAAGTCATCATGCCATTCGGAATTGGTTGCGATTTACCAGAGACTATTCATGAAAACGTCTCGTTTCACTCAAAAAAAATGATTTTAGAACTTCTATCTGATAAGGAAAAAGTTCTGATGAACGTCTCGGTTCCAAACACAATTTTTGGTCGAGTTGATGCACAACTCAGAATTTACTGGACATCTTATGAGTCCTTAACGGTTGTTGTACCTTGGTCTTGGAGAAGATTTCAGTTAACAACCAAGTGCGTTGGGTTGCCTGTGGAAGGTGTATTGATCGTCGGGAACAGGATTTACGAGTTTGACGTGAGTAGTTCATTCGCTACGCTTGACTTTGGGAGGGGGGTATGGAAGTACAAGACTTTCTGGAATTGGGCAAGTTTTGCAACGATCGTTAATGGAAATGTTTTAGGGATCAATTTGGGTGCAGGTTGGACGGATGGTACAGGAACGAATGAGAATGCTGTCTTTGTGAACGGGAGACTTTCCAAGATAAAAAGCGATGTTTCGTTTGATTATGACAGGAAAGATTTGTTCAAACCCTGGCATATATATACAAAATCAAGCGGTGAAGTTGATTTGGAGTTTCATCCGATATTTGAAAGAAAGGCAAAGAGTAATCTGATCATTGTATCTTCAGAAATACGTCAAATGATAGGTAAATTCAAAGGATTCATTAGGGATGGGGATAAGAACTTATATATCATCGACGAAGCCCTTGGTTGGTCAGAAGAGCACCGAGCTCGATGGTGATATTGGTTTTGAATGCTGTGTTTACCTTCCTGTAACTTGACATGGTTTGGTGTCGATGCTAATATGTGTATCGGCAGTCGCAGAGGTAAAAAAGGTCTTCAGTGAGAACTGAATAATCCTAAAAGGAGTCTAATAAAAGGCTCAAATCTTTTTGTCCTCGGGTCATTGAAAAATGGATAGCAGTCCCGCCAATTTAAGAGTTAAGGATCTAAACCTTCTACTTAGATTTCGTGGAGGGTTTGATCCTGGCTCAGGGTGAACGCTGGCGGCGTGCCTAACACATGC
>CAYXCE010000250.1:0-2251 GCA_964463395.1 uncultured Pseudothermotoga sp. | reverse complement strand
GCTGATACAACACGTATCTTTAGAAAGCTCTGTTATCAAAAAAGGCTTTTTGGAAGCCCTCAATACACCAAGAGCTTCGTTTGGCTCAAGAACGTAGGTCGAGACTTTGGTGCCCCTCTCGATCAATTCGACTGCTTCCACCATCAGCTTGGCATAATCGTAGACTTCGACTCGGTAGAATTCTTGCGGTTGCTCTGGGATCTTTGTTGGTTCTACTTTCTCCTGTGGTAAAGGAATTTCGATCTTCGCCGGAGAAAGTTCAACTATCTCAATTCTCACCTTTTCTCGACCCTTCAAAATGAGAAAAGTGGCGAGGCTGAAACTCACAAACCCCACGCTCAGAATCACTATGAGCAGGGCCAACAAACGAGCCTGCGTGTCGGTCAATCTTATCTCTCTTCGAGGCATTATCACACTCCTTTCATTGCGTACTCGATCAGTAGTTGAACAGTGTTCTCAACGTCTGAGACACTCACCATCTCACTTGGAGTGTGCACGTATCTCGTTGGTACGGACACTGTCGCTGCCATGATACCAGCCCTCGTTTTCTGCAACACGGCCGCATTCGTTCCCCCGAAAACGAGTACTTCCATCTGGTACGGTATAGCACTCGCCTCAGCGATCTCAATGAGTTTTTCAACGACTTGTCTGTTGCTTATCGATGCCCTGTCTTTGATTTTAATTGCTGGTCCTTTTCCGAGCACCATCGCGTGCCTTTTGAAGGCTTTGGGATAATCTGCAGAATCGGTGACGTCTATGGCGATACAAACATCAGGTACGAGTGTGTAAGCTGCCACGGAGGCTCCCACAAGACCGACTTCCTCCTGTACTGAGAAAGAACCTATGATCGTGTTAGGGCAGGATCTCAACCTCTTGAACACCTCGACAATTACGGCACATCCTATTCTGTCATCCATCGCTTTGCTGATCAGATATTCTCCCATCTGATAGAAATGACTGTCATAAACGCCGAAAGAACCAATCGGAACCTTGCTCTTTGCTTCCTCGTAGCTTTTTGCACCTATGTCCACAAACATGCTGTCAAGATTGAGGTTTGTCCAATTCTTCTTTCTTTCCTCCTCGTTTTCTCCCTCTACATAGACCACACCAACGGCATTTGGAAATCTAACCCGATGTCCAACAAAGCTGTGCGGAAGAACTCCTCCAACCCCTTCTACCCTCAGAAAACCCTTTTCAGTGATGTTCGTCACAACCAAACCTATCTCATCACTGTGTGCATCTAACAAGATCTTCTTTCCACTGCTTCCGTATTTCCAGACGAGCAGATTCCCAACGGCGTCGAACTTGTATCCATCTATGTGATCCGATAGTTCTTCAAGGATCACCCTGTGTACCTCGGATTCTCTACCGCTCGGACCATAAGCCTCTGTCAATCTTTTTACGAGATCTATCATCTTGCGAATACCTCCCCTTCTTCAAGGATCTTTTGTATCAACCGAACTGTGTTTACATAATCTTCCAAATCGATCATGCACACCGGACTATGAATGTAACGGGTTGGAACTGAGACCACGCCTGAGGCTGTCCCGGCCCCGGTCCTTGCGAGCCTACCGGCATCCGTTGAACCTGCAGTTCTCCTTCTGAATTGATAAGGTATTCCGTGTTTCTCTGCGATAGACACGATGGCTTGAAAGACTCTTTGGTTAACAACGTATCCACTGTGCATGAATGTTACCGCAGGTCCTTCACCCAAGTGAGTAGACCATCGATCTTTCTCCAATCCAGGATCATCACCAGCGATCGTACCTTCCAAAACGATGGAAATGTCTGGATGCACTTGTTCAACGACAACGGCACTGCCACGCAGTCCCACTTCTTCCTGAACAACGAAGGCGAAATAAACGTCGTCTTGGTAATGTTCTTGCCCGTCTATAATATCCATCAGAACAGAGCACCCAACGCGATCGTCAAAAGCCTTTCCACTCACTCTGCGCCCATTTTCTCTGTATTCCGTCACGAAATTCACATAATCACCTATTTTGATCACCTTCAGTGTTTCTTCTTTGTTCTTGGTACCTATGTAGATTCTCAACTCTTCAAACTTCGGAGGTTTGAGCAATTGATCCTTTTCCTGAAGGTGGACCGGTTTGAAACCGATCACGCCGAGGATTGAATCGTTGATTTTGACTTGTTTACCTATAACGACTTGAGTTTCCACGGCACCCACGGGTGCGAAACACAACGTGCCGTCTTCATCAACGTTGGTCACCATGAATCCGACCTCATCCAT
>CAYXCE010000249.1:1055-2262 GCA_964463395.1 uncultured Pseudothermotoga sp. | reverse complement strand
GATGGGAAGCAGTGCTTCTTCAGCAGGTACGAAGCTACCCATCTGCGCCATGAGGGCGATGAGCCCTACTTGTCTGATGAAAGTGGATTTGCCACTCATGTTCGGACCGGTGAGCACGATGAAAGAGTTCTTCTCGTCCAAAACCAGATCGTTGGGAACAAAACTTTCGACCTTTCGTTCCACGACGGGATGCCTCGAGTTCTTCAAGATCAGTTTGTCTTGGGAGAACTTGGGTCTAACGTAGTTGTAACGAACAGCCGCTGTGGCTAAAGAGGCGAGCACGTCGATGCTCGCAAGAAAGTCTGCCAACCTTGCGAGACGTCGAGACCTTTCGAGTGCGAAACCACACAGTTTGTCGAACAATTCTTTTTCTTTCTTCCCGAGTCTTTCTTTGGCCGTGAGGATCTTTTCTTCAAAGGCCTTCAGTTCCTCGGTGATGAACCGCTCGCAGTTGACGAGCGTTTGCTTTCTGATGTAGTCTTTCGGTACCCTCGAGAGGTTCGATTTGGTGACCTCTATGTAATAACCGAAGACTTCGTTGTAACCGATCCTGAGATTGTTTATACCGGTCCTCACTCTTTCCGTCTGTTCTATCTGCTTGAGAAATTCCTCGGCGTTGAAGACCAATTCTTTGAGCTCGTCCAGTTCTGGATCGTAACCGGTTTTGATCACGTTTCCCTCACCGATGTTCATGGATGGTTCATCTTGCAGGGCTCGGTCCAACTCGCTGAAGAGATCTTCCAAGCAATCGAGTTCTTTCGCCTCGTCGAACACTTCGTTTGTCTGAAGGGCCGATCTGATCGACGGACATACAGCTAGTGTGGCTTTTATGTTCACAAGATCTTTCACCGTTGCCCTGTTGTATTCCAAGCGCGTCAAGATCCTCTGTAGATCCTTCACTGAGGCTAAATATTCTCTGATCTCGTTCAAAAGCAGTTGATCTTTCACGAATGCTTCGATCCTGTTCAATCTCCAATTTATTTTTGAACTGTCTCTGAGTGGTTGGAGTAACCATTGTTTCAAGAGTCGAGCACCCATAGAAGTTTTGGTGAAGTTCAGCACATCGAACAGGCTTGTACTGCCATCATTCATCAATCCGAGCTGTTCTATGGTGGTCGCGTCGAGAAAAACATATTCGTTCGATCTCAAAGTTTTCGGTGGTTTCAGAAAAATCTGTTGCGACATGAGCGTGTATCTTATGTACCTC
>CAYXCE010000249.1:0-1045 GCA_964463395.1 uncultured Pseudothermotoga sp. | reverse complement strand
GTTGAACGCCTGTGCGATGTCTCGATCGACGTTCGAAGGATTGAGATGCCAATCTTGGAGCGGTTCGAGCACGATGTTCTGTGAGAATTTTTCTTCGAGTAACTTCTTCAGAGATGGTTCAAACAAGATCTGACTCGTCCCGATGGACCTCAGAAAATCGCACAGTTCGTCCAAATCTTTCATCTTGGTCCAGAAAGTCTCACCGGTCGATACGTCCGCACCCGCAGCGATGTAGTGATCGTTGTATTTGCAAACGGTGACCAAATAGTTGTTCGAAGAACCCTCCAGAAGTTCCTCTTCGAGCAGAGTACCTGGTGTGACGACTCTGGTGACTTCCCTGCGCACTAAGCCCTTGGCCGTTGCGGGATCCTCCATTTGGTCACATATGGCGACTTTGTAACCGAGCTGAACGAGCCTTTTCAGATAAGAATTCAGCGCATGGTAAGGTACACCTGCCATGGGTGCCCCTTGGCGTTGCGTGAGGACTATGTCGAGCTTTTCGGAAACGATCTTTGCGTCATCGAAGAAAGCTTCGTAGAAATCACCGAGTCGAAAGAGTAGGATCGCATCCTTGTATTTGGACTTTATTCGCATGTACTGTTCCATCATGGGGGTGAGTTTCAACGAACTCACCTTCTTTTCGGCTCGATCACCCTGTCTATGAGTCCATATTGAAGGGCCTCATAAGCGTCCATGAAGAAGTCCCTATCGGTGTCTCTCTCGATCCTCTCGATGGGTTGGCCGGTCCTCTCACTGAGGATCTTGTTTATGAGGTTCTTTATCCTCAACAGCTCTTTAGTGATTATTTCTATGTCCTTGACGGGTCCTTCAGCCCCTCCCAAAGGTTGGTGCAGCATGATCCTGGCGTTCGGCAGAGCGAAACGTTTGCCCTTGGTACCACTCGCGAGCAATACGGCCGCCATTGACGCAGCTTGGCCCACGCAGATGGTGACCACATCGCATTTGACATACTGCATCGTGTCGTAGATCGCAAGGCCCGACGTGACAGAACCTCCAGGACTGTTTATATAAAGCTGGATATCCT
>CAYXCE010000248.1:0-2269 GCA_964463395.1 uncultured Pseudothermotoga sp. | reverse complement strand
GTTCTCCTCAAATTCCACATTCAGGATTGAAAGTTCTCTTTTTTCTTCCTCGTTCAGCGTTCTTGCTTCGCTCACGAAGACCTTGTGGCCCAATCTGACCAAAGCTTTGCACAAAGCTCTGTTGCTCACACCGTATCCAACCAAAGCGTAAGTCAGCGATGACACCTCCGTTGGAATTATACTTCCATACCATCATCATTCCGATATTCCACTCTGTAGAAGAGATTGTTTTACCATTGATTAATCTTTTTGCCAATTCTTAAACGATCGGTCTATAATAACTTTGGACAACCGAGAAAGGAGGGGCGCAAGTGAACAGCTTGGTCGATAAGATCATCGAGAGTGGTATCGTGGCGGTCATCAGGGTGGATAGTCCTTCGAAGGCGATAGAAGTCTGTAGAGCTTGCAAAGAAGGCGGCATAGTGGCTATAGAAGTCACTTTCAGTGTGCCGAGAGCAGTTGAAGTCATCAGCCAACTTTCGAAAGAACTCGGTGATGAGATATTGCTGGGCGCTGGTACAGTTCTAGATCCATACACGGCGAAGATCGCCATCGAGGCCGGTGCCAAGTACATAGTGGCCCCAAATCTGTCTGAAGAAACCGCATTGCTTTGTAACAAGCACCGTGTACCTTACATCCCCGGTGCGTTCACCCCAACCGAGATCGTGAGAGCGCTCGAACTTGGATGTGAACTGATCAAATTGTTCCCAGCCTCAGCCGTTGGCCCTGGTTACATCAAGGCCATACATGGCCCACTTCCTTATGCAAAACTGTTGCCAACTGGTGGTGTCGAGCTCGAGAACGTGAAAGAATGGATCAAGGCCGGAGCGGCAGCGGTTGGCGTTGGTGGAGGACTAACGAAGGGAAGTAAAGACGAAATCAAAGAAAGGGCAAGAAAGTTTGTCGAACTCATCAAGGAAGCACGAAAAGAAATTGGCGGGAGGTGATTACGGTGAAGAAGTTGGTAGTTTTCACTCTGCTTTTAGCAGTTGTGCTAACAACTTTGGCAGCGGACTATCCAAGGAAGCCGGTCACCATCATTTGTCCCTGGGGTGCTGGTGGTGGGACAGATAGGTTGGCGAGGTTCCTCGCAGACGAGCTTTCGAAGAAACTCGGTCAGCCTTTCACAGTTGTCAACAGAACTGGTGGCGGAGGAGCCACAGGGCATGCTGCTGGTGCCTATGCGGCTCCCGACGGATACACCCTGACCCTCGTAACACTTGAAATCGCAACGATGCACTGGATGGGTCTAACAGATTTGACGTTTGAAGCTTTTGATTACATAGCACAAGTCAACGAGGACCCGGCCGGTGTCATCGTCAAAGCCGATGCACCATGGAAAACACTGCAAGATCTCTTGAACGATATAAAGGCGAACCCTGGAAAATACCTCTTCTCAGGTACTGCGGCTGGAGGCATCTGGGACTTGGCGAGGATTGGAATGCTGGATGCTGCGGGCATCTCTCCCGACGCAGTCACGTGGGTACCAACGACCGGCGCGGCGCAGGGGCTCGTTGAACTGCTCGGAGGACACGTACACGTGGTCACGTGCTCCATAGCAGAAGCTGTTTCACAGATACAGAGTGGTCAAGCCCGTGCTCTCGCCGTGATGGCAGACGAGCGTCATCCAATGTTTCCCGATGTACCGACACTCAAAGAGCTCGGTATAGACTGGTCTGCAGGAACATGGCGCGGTATCGCTGTACCTAAAGGGACCCCAAGCGCGATAAAAAAGATCCTTGAGGATGCCATCATTGAAATAGCTAACAGTGAACCTTTCAAAAATTTCATGCAGACCAACGGTTTCGGTATAAAGATCAGAAGGGGTCAGGAATTCTACGAATTCGTCAAGCAGCAAGACCAAGCTTGGAAAAAGGTCCTCGAGCTTGGAGGATACCTGCAAAAATGATAGCGATGGCCCGTTCGGGCCATCGCTTCTTCAACAGAGGAGTAGATGAACTATGCCGCTTGCTGATATCGTGCTGGGGATTGTGCTTGCTTTCATCTCTATTTTCGTGTTGTTGTACAGCCGAAGATTTCCACGCTTTATAGTCAGAGGTGTTCGCTTACCTGGTCCGAGCTTCTTTCCGCGAATTCTTGCGATCCTGTTGCTTTTGTTCGCAGCATATTTCGTATTGAGATATCTCTTATTTCGAAAAAAGCCGAGTCTGGAAGAAGCTTATAAGTTAGATCTAAAAAGTCTTCTCAACATCGTTTGGACCTCTCTGTCGGTCGTGCTCTTCTTTCCTCTCGCCAATCTGATCGGAAC
>CAYXCE010000247.1:0-2269 GCA_964463395.1 uncultured Pseudothermotoga sp. | reverse complement strand
ATCAGAGGCTGGTCGATCAGGAAGAGGCGGTCACGGTGGTGGCGGACGCCATAAGGAAAGCCCGAGCGGGAATAAAGGATCCAAACAGACCTGTTGGGGCCTTCCTCTTCTTGGGTCCAACGGGCGTCGGTAAAACGGAACTCGCAAAAACTCTGGCTGAAATATTGTTCGGAACGGAGAACGCCCTGATCAGAATAGACATGACCGAGTACATGGAAAAGCACAGCGTATCGAGATTGATAGGAGCGCCACCTGGCTACGTTGGTTACGAAGAAGGTGGTCAACTCACCGAAGCGGTTCGCAGGAGGCCTTACTGTGTGATCCTGCTCGACGAGATCGAGAAAGCCCACCCGGATGTGTTCAACATACTGCTGCAGATCATGGACGATGGTAGACTCACGGATTCGAAAGGAAACGTGGTCGATTTCAAGAACACGATCATCATCATGACCAGCAACATAGCTAGCGATCTGATACTCGAGTACATGCGTGCAGGAAGAAAATTCGAGGAGCTCGAGAGACGCGTCCGTGAGGAACTGAAACGTTACTTCAGACCCGAGTTCATCAACAGGTTGGATCACGTGATCGTCTTCAAACCGCTGACCAAAGAGCACATGAAGCAGATAGTGGATATAATGATGAAGAAGTTGGGGGATCGTTTGAAGGATAGGAGAATAGGCTTGACCATAACTGAAGATGCAAAAGAATATCTGGCTGAAAACGGTTACGATCCGATCTTCGGCGCCAGACCTTTGAGAAGGCTTATAGAGAAGGAGATAGAAACTCCTTTGGCCAAGATGATCATAGCCGGAGAAGTGAAAGAAGGTCAGCTCGTTCGGATCGATCGAGCAGAAGATGGATTGAAACTGGAAGTTGCCAAAGAATTGGTGAGAAGATGAATTTGGGGGGCTTTCGCCCCCCAAATTTTCATATCATCTTCATTATCTGTGAAAGGTCCTGTCTGATCCTTGGGCCCTTCTCCGATTCGAGATGCTTTTCGTTCAGTTGGTCGAACCTTCCCCATTTGCCGAGGGCTACCAACGTTATGACGTTGCCATCCACACCGAAAAGTTCTTTCACCTTGACAGGATCGTACCCAGCCACTGGGTGTGCGACCAAACCCATCTGCGTCGCTTGAACGAGTAGGAAGCCCACCGCGAGGCCCGTATCGAACAGGGCGTAGTTTCTGTTCTCACTCAGCTGACAATCGAAATCATCTTTCGTGTAAACGATGATGATCGCTGGTGCGTACTTCATCCAATAGTTTCCACCGGAGAGAGCCTCGTGCAGTTTTTCGAGATTTTCTTTACTCCTCACGACGATGAACCTCCAAGGTTGTTTGTTCGCACAAGACGGTGCCAAGTGCGCCGCTTCGATGAGCCTTAAAAGTTTTTCATCTTCGATCGGATCCGATCTCAATCCACGGAAGGCTCTCCTCTGAAGGATGGATGGATTGATGGAAGAATCTTTATCGACGATTTCTCTGAAGGCTTGGAGGACCTGCTCGGCGTGTCCTGGGACTTTCACGTTGTACCACTCTTTTCTGATCCTGCCCCAAGGATCGACGATGAAAGTCGATCTGATCAATTTTTCGTTCTTCACAGCACCCAGCTGGCTCGCCAAATCTTTTCTTTCATCGGAGAGCAGCTTGAACTTGAGATTGTATTTCTTCTTGAACGAAGCGATAGTCTTCGAAGAATCCGGCGAGACCGCCACGATGCGTCCATCGAATTCTTCGAAGAGTTGGTTGAACTGCTGCGCTTCCATCGTACAGCCTGGCGTGTTGGCCTTCGGGTAGAAATAGAGTACCCAGTAATTCCCCAGCAAGTTTGTCAGAGGAAAGTCTTGCTCACTTTCGTCTTTCAAAATCGTCTCAAAGAATTTCTTCATGCGATCAACCCCCTGTAGGCGACGGGCGTTCTGTTCGTTTTATAAGCGATCAGTTGGTCTTCAAAAACTGGTTTGTTGGGATTTTTGTATATAACACCCAGTGCGAACTTCTTCGTTTCCGTGGCGATCTTGAACGCTCGAACTCTGTCAGTTGGATCATAATCGCTCGGCAGGATGTAAGTGTTCTCCCTGTACCATTCGTAGGTGTTCACTTTGTTGAATGAAACACATGGTTGAAAAACGTCGATTAGGGCGTAACCTCTGTGTTCGATGGCCTGTTTGAAGATCTCCACCGTCAGTTCGAAATAGCCCGAAAAGGTTCGGGCGACGAAGGATGCATCCAAAGCCACCGCGACCGCGACGGGATTGAACGGATCGA
>CAYXCE010000246.1:0-2280 GCA_964463395.1 uncultured Pseudothermotoga sp. | reverse complement strand
GGATGATAGTGCGTGTTCACGACCATCTCGATGGGTTTCTTGAAAAAATCGTCCAGCAAGGTTTTCACCTTGCGAGCCTTCTCTGGAAAGAGGGAAGTATCGACGATCACCACATTTGTTTTGGTGAGCACGCCCGTGATGTTCGAAGAACCTTCAGCACCCACGACGATCACACGATCGTTCAGAGCCTTTATCAAACAGAAGCACCTCCGGTATAATTCAATTGATATTTCTTGCAGAGGAGATGTTTTTCCTTGAAAGCGGCCACGCTGTTCGGTTACTATGGTTACGACAATCTCGGAGACGATCTGCTGTGCCAGCAGAGCATCGAACTCCTCAAAGAGGCGCGTTTTGATAGAATATACCTCTTGTTGAACAGAAGGAAGTTGAAGAACTTTTCACAGGAAAACGTTTTCCCCGTCGATAGGTTCCATCCTTTGAAAGTCCTCTCTGCGATCTTCAAAAGCGATGTGATCGTCTGCGGGGGAGGAGGCATCCTCCAAGATCAAACGAGTTTGAAGAGCTTGCTCTATTATTCTTCCATCATTCTGGTTTCACTTTTTCTTGGAAAGCCCGTATTGTTGCTCGCCAACGGTTTGGGACCTTTGAAGCATGCAATTTCGAGATGCATCGTCAAGTTCATCTTGAGGAGGAAGAATCTTTATTTCATCGCGCGAGATCTGGTGAGTTACAGATACGCGAAAATCGTTGGCGCCAGGTACGTTTCGCTCGGAACGGACCTCGCAGTTGGCATATTCAAGAATATGGCGAAATTGGAGAGAGAGAAGAGGCTCAGTTTGTGTCTGAAGAACGAGATGGAATTGGAACCCATCATCACGGTTGCGAAAATGTGTGGTTTCTCAGAAATCTTACTCGTGCCACTCAGTCCACAAGACGAGCTCGCCTGCGAGCGTGTGGCAAAAAAGTACGGCTTGCGTGTATCGACGCAGCCATTGAAAGATTTGGTCTCCTCATCTTTCGTCGTTTCTCAGCGCATGCACGGTTGTCTCGTATCGTGTTTGGCGGGCGTTCCGTTCGTTTCTCTGAACAATTCCAAGAGCAAGAGGTTCTTCGAACGTTACTTTCCAAACTACGAAGGTTTCTGCTCCAAAGAAGACCCTACACAAATCGCTCTGACCATCTTGAAACTGAGGGATACGAAACTCGACACCGAAAAATTGCTGGAAGATTTTGAGAAGATGAAGAGCGACGTTCTCACTTTGCTGAAAATGCTCGGAAAGAATTAGAGGGGCCGATCAACCCCTCAGAACGCACACAGATTTCGGTTCTCTCACCAGTAACGCCACACTCTCGGACAGGGAGAATTCCAGCGCGTGGCCCTTCGGACCAACAAAACCTATGGACAGGTCCTGTCCAACGATCAAAGAGACATAAATCGGTGAATCGCAGATCAGAACGCCCGAGTTCTTCAACACGGGGGCTTTGTAGATCTTCTTCACCATCATGGAGATGTGTTCGAGCTCGGTCTGGTTGCCGCTCTCGTACCTTCTCATCAGCTTGTTGTATCTGTCTGGCGAGAGGGCGAGCAGATAGGGACCGTGGAAACCCGCTTCATCGAGCTTCGTGATGGCCTCGATCACATCCTCCGCAGCTTGACCAACTTCTTTCCAATCTTTCATCTTCGTTTCGTTCACGCCTTCACAGTTCAAAAGCCCCTTTTGATCTGCAAGCCCGTGGAAGATCAGCTTATCCTCCAGTTCGAGACTTTCCAGGACAGCTTTTTTGAAGTTCGAAAGGTCCAGCGTCACTTTTTCTTTTTCAAAAGCTGCGATGTCTCTGATGGAGAGTTCGAAGGTCTTGTGGATATAAAGCAATGGAAGTACCTTGGAAACGAAGATGCCCGGAGCGATCTCTTCATCAGAAAGAGAAACTTGTCTCACGCCGAGCCCGAGTGGCCCCACCAGATGGAACAGTTTTCTACCGGTGAGATTGTCTTGCGCCAATTGAAGTAGTATATCGCTAAGAATTTTCCAAACTTCTGGACTTATCGGAGCATCCTCCTGCATCAAATATCTGTTGGCCATCTCAATCACCTTCCTTCAGTGAGCCGATCGTTGGTTCTTCATCCTCTCCTTCGGACATGAGCTTTTCGACCTCCTCGGCTCCCTGCTTCATGAACTCCGCTTCGTCCTTTGTCAGTATCTCGAGCAACCTGGTGAACTCACCGATGTGCACCCTCTCTTCGTTGGCGATATCGATGAGCCCCTTTTTGGCCAACGGATGGTCAGTCGTTTCCGCGTGTGTCGTGTATTGATGGAC
>CAYXCE010000245.1:0-2295 GCA_964463395.1 uncultured Pseudothermotoga sp. | reverse complement strand
GTGATGGTTGATCTGTTTGGTTTTGTGGCACCAAGCGTGGGAATTTCAATGTTGACATACTTGCTTTTGAAAGAGGAGATCAAGTGGCTTGATGTTTTAAAGAGTGTGCTGTATTCTGTCATCATGGTGTGGGTTGTTTGGTTGTTGTTCACGAAAGCTCTCGGCATGCTTTTGCCAACTGGTCGTTTGATCTAACTGTCCCCCTTCATTTTCCCTTCAGAAAAACTCTGTAACAACTTCGTTGATAACGCGTCCAGTCAACGAAAGAGAATCGATGTATAAATCTCTCGGAGAGGTGCGATGGATGAGCCGTAGCGTTGTCATAGACGGTTCTGTCATCTACACGAATTACAGTCAAATAATGGCACAAAAGAAATTTGAGCAATTGCTGAAGGAATTCATAGAAATACTGAGAGAGAAACGAAGTCCACTGCTCAATGCTTTGAATGCTTTCAAGCTGGATGGTGATTATGATCTCAGAAGATTTGTTGAATATCTTCATCTTTTGACCATGAGAAACATAAAAGAATTGACAAACATCATTTATTATGTGAACCCGCGTGATCTTGAAAGGTTCGTTGAGGCTTTTTATTCATTCTGGCGATCGAAACACAGATTCATGGTTCGTTATGAGAAGTATTCCGATGACCATGTGAGACGTGCGAGTATTGAATACACAGTTACAGAAATCAGTGACCAATTCAAAGCCGTTATTAAAAATCTTTATCGAGAATTGATGATGAACATTTCCAACTCTTTCCCGACTGTGATGAGGCAACTTCCGAGTGGAGCTCAGGTGGTTTTTCTCGTCGAAGAATTGGAGGACGAGAAGTTCAATCGATCGCTTTGGGTCAGAAAAATTCCAACTGTTTGGGGCGCTGTTTTTGATCCGCCTGTGATCTTTTACACAAAATCAAACAAGAGAAAAGGTGTTGTACCTGTTGTCGAGGAAACTGTACTCGACAAGATCGAGCTGAACCCGAAAGAGTGGTTCAGATTTCCAATATTTGTTGGAGATCTGCTCTTCTACAATCTGGTTCATGTAGATTTTCTCGCACACGGGGCAGGCCTAGCCAATCTGTTTGAACTTGCAAGTCCGAGAGATCTCAAGCAAAGAGAGCCGGATGGAATGTTGATCTTTGGCTTAGAACCTGAGAGAATACCTGGTTTCAACGATCGATGGAAAAATGGTGTCATCTTCAAAGATGGGGGAATGTATGTCGGTGTAATTCCTGCCATCGATGAAAATGATTATTTCGGTTATATGAAGAAAACAACCCTCACCATTCACAACTTGATCAGGATCGATCAGGGAAGGTTACCTATACATGGTTCGATGGCCCGCATTCTTCTGAAAAACGGGAAAATGGCCGTTGCAATGTTTGTTGGTGACAGTGGTGCGGGAAAAAGCGAAACGCTTGATGCTTTGAGTAGGCTTGAGGAAGTGGCACAAGTTGACACAATCATAGATGATATGGGAAGTCTTGCCATAATGGACGGCCACGTGGTTGCTTATGGTACGGAAACTGGTGCTTTCGTTAGGCTCGATGATTTACCCCCAGGATACGCTTATTCAACGATGGACAGAAGTATATTCATGAATCCAGATCAGATAAACGCGAGAGTCATAGTGCCTTTCAACAATTACAGTGAAGTGATCACGCCAACGCACATTGATTTCTTCTTTTATGCGAACAACTACACTGAAGTTGACAAGGACGAAGATAGGATAGTTTTCTTCGACACCGTGGATGACGCACTTAGGGTTTTTTCAGAGGGGAAACGGATGAGCAAGGGCACCACATCGGAGAACGGGCTCGTCACATCCTATTTTGCCAATCCTTTTGGAGCTGTTCAGAGACAAAAAGATCATCACAAGCTTGCTGAGTATTACCTCAGGAAAATGTTCGAAACGGGCGTGAAAGTTGGAGAAATAAGAACAATGCTCGGCGTTGAGGGGTACGAAAAGGAAGGAACAATGCTCGCAGCAAAAGCATTGTTGAAATTGATCGAAGAACTTTGATCTCACACTGCTGAGTGGAAGATGAGCATGAGAAAGCTGTAAACAACGATGGCTCCAAATGCGATTGCTGCTGTTTTCCAACCAAAGAATGTGGATTTTTTTCGACTGTAAATAGCTGGCAAAGGTTTAATGAGATAACCGATCAACATGCCTGTGAAAAAGCCTCCCAAATGTGCTGCATTGTTTATGCCACTTCCTGGGAGAAATCCAAACGCGACATTGTAAATGATCATAGGTAACAAAGCATAACCTGTAAAGGATCTCACATAAAA
>CAYXCE010000244.1:0-2314 GCA_964463395.1 uncultured Pseudothermotoga sp. | reverse complement strand
GATACCAACTGCGGATGAAGTCAACCATGCGCTTCAACGTTCTGGCGCTAGTAAGGTGGAACTCGATCATCAACGCAGGAGAGTTAGACTCCTCGACGGGGCGAAATTGGACCTTGGTGGTATAGCAAAAGGTTATGCGTTGGACAGGGCGTACCAGGTTGCTAAAGAAGTCGATAAAGATTGTACAGGTTTTGTTGAGGCAGGGGGAGACATCAGGATACTTGGACCGAAGTTCGGTTCAAGACCATGGGTCGTTGGTGTTCGCGATCCAAGAAAACCTGACACAGCTATTTCTTACTTATATCTGACCTCAGGTGCTGTTGCAACCTCAGGAGACTATGAGAGATATTTTGAGTTTGACGGGATTCGCTATCACCACATTCTCGATCCAAAAACAGGTTTTCCAGCGAGAGGAGCTATATCAGTCACAGTTGTAGCAGACAATGCCGTTACTGCTGATGTGTTGTCGACGGCCGGATTTGTCATGGGACAAGATTGGGAATTTGTTGTACTTGAATTTCCAAAGTTGGGTGGAACTGTGTTGATGGTGGCAGAAGATGGAACGATTCGAAGATCACCGACTATGGTAATTTATGAACAACCAAAATAAGGTGCTTAAAAGATTCGACGTTTTGCTAATAGTCATCATCGTTTTGACCTTTCTTACTTTCCATTTGCAAAAATCGAGTGTGGGCCAGTCCATTGAAGTTCTCATTGAAGGCAAGATAGTTATGCGAATAAAAGCACCTGGTTCTTACGAACTTCGGAGTGGCGATAAATATCTCATGAGGATCGTTTTCAATGGATACGAATTACATGTTGAGGACTCCAATTGCCCCGATAAAATTTGTGAAAAAACTGGCAAAATAAAGTCTGGTGGCGCCATCATATGCGTTCCTAACAAGGTGCTGATAAGGCTCAAAAAATCGGCACACTCTGATGTGGACGTGATGACTTGGTGAGATCACAAAAATTAGCTTTAATTTCCTCATTAGCTTCGTTCGGTGCAGTAGTGTATTTTCTCGAAGCATTCATTCCATTTCCCTTGCCCTTTGGTCATTGGGGATTGTCCAACTTGGTTGTTCTTATAGCTGTGGTTCTTTTCGACTGGAAAACTGTTCTGTTGGTTGCCTTTTTGAAGAGCGTTCTTGGTTCTTTAGTCACTGGTCGATTGTTCAGCGTTGTTTCGATGATGTCGATTACAGGATCAGTAACGTCGGCTCTCGTGGAGGTTCTGATTTACAGAACATCCATTTTCGGTTTGGTAGGAGTGAGCGTCATTGGTAGCGTCGCAAACAACGTGACTCAATCGATCACAGGTGCTTTACTAGTAAAGAGTTGGTCTTTTTTGGTGATCTTGCCTCAAATGCTGGTTTTTGGTATACCCGGAGCAATTTTGAATGCGTATCTAACAGAGAGAGTGGTGATACGTGCGAAGGATAGTTTTGGCTTCAGCATCCCCAAGAAGAGTGAAGATACTGAGAATGATAGTGGACAGATTTGAAATTGTTCATCCGAACATAGAAGAATCGAGATTCACAACACCACAAGAGACAGCTGAAAAACTGGCCCTGATGAAGGCAACAAAGGTCTTTGAAAATAGAGAGGATGCCATTGTCATAGCAGCTGATACCGTTGTTGATCTCAATGGCGAAATACTTGGTAAACCCGCTGATGAACTCGAGGCGCGTCAACAGCTTTATAAGTTGATGGGGAAGTGGCATCAAGTGCATACTGCCATCGCTATCGTGAGTGAATTCGAGGTATGGATGAAGTTAAAATCTGCCAGCGTCAAATTCAGGAAGGTATCTACAGATTTTGTTTCTTTTTACGCTTCGAAATATTCTTTGGGAAAAGCTGGATCTTATGGTTTGCAGGACATTGGTGCAGTCTTTGTGGAATCAATCGTAGGAGATCCTTATGTAGTGATAGGTTTACCTGTATATGACGTTTGGAACTATCTCTGCTCAAGGGGGTTGTGGTGTGTTGAGACCAAGAGAACGCATGAAGGCAGCTGGATCTGAAGGGCTATCCAACGTTGAACTGATAGCTATCATACTGAGAACAGGCAGGAAGGGTAAAGAAGTTAACGAACTTGCAAAGGAAATCTTGGACAGGTTCGACAATTCTTTGAGATCACTATCAAACGCTTCAATGGATGAAATAGCTTCCATCGAGGGTGTTGGCCTGGCAAAAGCAGCTAGTATAAAAGCTGCCTTCGAGCTTGGTAAAAGGCTCTATGCGGAGTTATCTAAGCCTCGCACAGTGCTTGATAGCCCCTCTAGTATCTTTGAATTCTGTCATGATATGAGGC
>CAYXCE010000243.1:0-2320 GCA_964463395.1 uncultured Pseudothermotoga sp. | reverse complement strand
CTTTTGAGCGGCATGCTCAAAAAACTCGGGATACCTCATCAAGTGCTGAACGCCAAATACCACGAAAAGGAAGCAGAGATCGTGGCGAGGGCCGGCGAAAAAGGTGCGGTCACGATCGCGACCAACATGGCCGGACGCGGTACGGACATAAAGTTGGCAGACGGTGTGGCGGAACTTGGAGGCTTGTACGTCATCGGCACCGAAAGGCACGAAAGCAGGCGCATCGATAACCAGCTCAGGGGAAGATCTGGTAGACAGGGTGATCCTGGAGAATCGAGGTTTTACTTGTCCTTGGAGGACGATCTTTTGAGGATCTTCGGTGCTGAACAGCTTGAAAAAGTGATGAACGTGCTCAAGATAAAACCGGGTGAACCCATAGAACACCCCTTGCTCACCAAGCTCGTCGAAACGGTTCAGAAGAAGGTCGAAGGTGTCAACTTCTCCATAAGGAAGCATCTGATGGAGATGGACACAGTTCTGGACGCTCAGAGAAATTACGTCTACTCTCTGAGAGATTGGATCTTGGAAGGGAAGAGTATAGAAGAGCACCTGTACAAGTTCATCGAAGAGTTCGTTCAAAGGAGAGTCGAAAGCTTCTGCAACGGCAAGGAGTGGGATCTTGAAGGGCTCAAAAATTCCTTGCTCGTGCTACCAAAAGGTATAATCGATCTCGACGGGGCGAAGTTCGACACCTCAGAACAGCTGAAAAGCTATTTGATAGAACAATTAAAAAGGGCGTATTCAACGAAGAAAGAAGAGATCGGTGAAGAGTACGACAAGTTCCTCAGATTTTTAGTGCTCCGCATTGTCGACGACAACTGGAGACAATACTTGGAAGAAGTCGAACACGTGAAAGAAGCAGTGAACCTCAGAGCCTATGGACAGAGAGATCCCATCATCGAGTTCAAGAAGGAAACTTACGCCATGTTCGACGAGATGATGGCCCGTGTCACTGACACGTTGCTCGGCTTGATGTTCAGGGTCGTGAAGGTCGATCAAGAAAAGGCACAGCGTGAGGCGAAGAGGGATCTGTCGAACCTCAGACTCGTTCACGAAGAGTTCAACATCGTTAACAGAGCTGAACGAAGAAAGTTGCAGAAAAACGAGAAGATAAAGAGGTTCAGAATAAAGAGGTGAAAACATGATCGCCTACGAAACGAAAGTCAAGATAGAGGAATTGAGAGACAAGTTCGAAGGCCTATCGAAACTCATAGAACCGAAGAAACTTCAAACAGAGCTCGAAGAGCTCGAAAAGCAGCTTTCGAGCAACGATGTGTGGAAAGATCCAAAAAAAGCCGCCGAGATCTCCAAGAAGATCAGGCACATCAAAGACTTGCTCTTCGACTTCGACAAGATCAAAAAGCAGTTCGAAGACGTCGAGGTCGGCCTGGAACTGGCGGAGGAAGACCACGAGATAGCGCAACACGTGGAAGAGATCGTTTCAGAATTGGAGAGAAACATCAAGCGTTTGGAACTGGAACTCGTCTTGAACGATCCTCTGGACATAAACAACGCCTATTTGTCCGTGCATCCAGGTGCAGGTGGCACAGAATCCCATGACTGGGCGCAGATGCTTTTGAGGATGTACATGAGATGGGCCGAAAAGAGAGGCTTCGGTGTGGAACTGTTGGACTTCCAACCCGGTGAAGAAGCCGGCGTGAAGAGTGCCACCGTGCTCATCAAAGGTGAATACGCTTACGGTCTGTTGAAACACGAACGCGGCGTTCACAGGCTCGTGAGGATCTCGCCGTTCGACGCATCCCACAGGAGACACACTTCTTTCGCTTCCGTGAACGTGATACCCGAGATAGAGGACGATATAGAGATAGACATAAAACCTGAAGATTTGAAGATCGAAACCTTCAGAGCCTCGGGCCACGGTGGTCAGTACGTGAACAAAACCGACTCTGCGGTGAGGATAACCCACCTTCCCACGGGCATCGTGGTGAGCTGCCAGAGCGAAAGATCGCAGCATCAAAACAGAGCGACAGCTTTGAAAATGCTCAAAGCGAGACTCTATCAAATTGAGCTCGCAAAGAGGCGTGAACAGCTCGAAGAGATACAGGGCGAGTTGAAAGATATAGCCTGGGGAAACCAGATAAGATCTTACGTGCTACACCCTTACAAGATGGTCAAAGACCACAGGACCGAAGTCGAAGTGGGTAACGCCGACGCCGTGTTGGACGGCGAACTCGACCCATTCATAGAGGCAGAACTGCTCTACTTCGCGAAGAAATGACGATTCGTCGAGGACTATTTTTTTCGTTGAATTGAATCGACCGCGCTTTGAATTGCGCGGTTTTTTCGACAGGACAAAGAC
>CAYXCE010000242.1:0-2338 GCA_964463395.1 uncultured Pseudothermotoga sp. | reverse complement strand
TCTGAAAGGAATCTATGAACTTTGACGTTTGCATTGGTTCTACATGCATCACAACTCACACGATCACCTCTAAAGAGTTGTACAAGGACATTGCCTTTTGAACACCCTCCGATACGATCATTTGAACAGCTTCAACAGCCACATCCAAGACCTTGTTCAAGAGGACCAGCTCTTCATTGGAAAAATCGCTGAGAACAAATTGTGCAAGATCTGTTCCTTCAGGCTTTGGTCCGATGCCTATTCTCACTCTTATGATTTCGTCAGTTCCAAGCACTTCAATTATAGACTTCAAACCGTTATGACCGCCCGCGCCACCTTTTCGCCTGACTCTGATTTTCCCAAGAGGCAAGTCAACGTCATCGTACACAATAATTATATCATCGGTTGAAAGTCTGTGTTTAATTACCAGAGTCTTGACGGCTATTCCACTAATATTCATGTAAGTAAGAGGTTTGACAAGATAAACCCCGCCACAATTCAACAATTCATAATTTTCTTCTCGAATGAAATTCGAATTGCATCCAAGCTTTTTAACATATCTATCTAGAAATATAAAACCCACGTTATGCCTGTTTAAGGCATAACGTGGTCCCGGATTACCTAACCCAATTACGAAATATTTCATTCCTCTTCTTCAGTTTCCTCCGCTTTCTTACCCTTCTTTATCACCTCAGGCTCGACTTCGGCAGGAGCTGCTGCGGTGACTTCCTCAACTTGTAGTCCTTTTGGCACAATCACGGTCACCAAAGCCTCATCAGCTGGCAACAATGCTTTCATGCCTTCTGGCAACTTCAGGTTACGAACATGGTAAGATTCACCCAAGTCTAAACCGCTGACATCTATCTCTATGTACTCAAGTAAGACTGTTGGTAAAGTTTCTACAGGTAACTCTGTACGCAGTATTTCCATAATACCGCCTTTTTCAACTCCGATAGGTTTACCGACCACGCGTAGCGGTATATCAATTCTCATTGCATGCCCTTTTGCTGGCTTGTAAAAGTCAATGTGAACAATTTCATCAGTTACTTTGTCAATCTGAATCCTTTTGATAAAGACTTCTATACTTTGAATCTCTTCACCAGTCTTGATCTGTAAAGTGATCGGCTTAGCTTCAGAGAAAGTGTGAATGAATTTCTCCACTTCCTGCTTTTTCAATTTGATAGCCATCGGTTGAGTCTCAGGGCCATAAACGACAGCAGGAATTATGCCCTGTTTTCTGAGTCTTCTGGCTAACCTTTTTCCATGCTCCATCCTGACCTCAGCTGTGAGTTGCATTTCAACACCTCCTTATTTGAACAAAATACTCACAGATAGATTCTTCCTGATCCTCATGATAGCCTCGCCCAAAAGATTAGCGATACTCACCACACGAAATTTATCCGGTAAGCTCTTGTGGTAGACCGTGTCTGT
The DNA here is from genome assembly GCA_964463395.1 of uncultured Pseudothermotoga sp. GTDB lineage: Bacteria > Thermotogota > Thermotogae > Thermotogales > DSM-5069 > Pseudothermotoga_A. The sequence goes on along the minus strand of CAYXCE010000242.1, from coordinate 928 downwards.
TATGTAAACCTCGTCTATTTCGCTGCTCTGAATCTTCTCTATAGCATTACCGGAAAGAACCCCATGTGTCGCACAAGCAAGTATACGCTTTGCTCCAGCTTTTTTCAAGGCTTGCGCACCTTGGATCATTGTTCCCCCAGTATCAATTATGTCATCGAACATGAGTGCCACTTTACCTTTAACATCCCCTATTATATTGACAACCTCGGCAACATTATCCATTGGACGTCGTTTGTCCAATATTGCCAAAGGAACTTGCAACTTTTCAGCGAGTTTACTCGCACGCCTTACAGAACCAACATCTGGAGCAACAACGGTGATATCTTTCTTGATATCAGCATAACGTTTTGTGATCTCTTCAATGAAAACCGGGAAGCTGTAGAGATTGTCCAACGGTATATCGAAGAAACCTTGTATCTGCTCCGCATGAAGGTCTATCGTAAGCACGCGCGTAGCACCAGCCACTGTAATGATATTTGCCACAAGTTTTGCTGTTATAGGGTCTCTACCTTTGGCTTTTCTGTCTTGTCTTGCATAGCCAAAATATGGTATAACAACCGCTATGCTGCTTGCAGAAGCCCTTTTGAAAGCATCTACCATAACCAAGAGTTCCATTATGTTCTCATTAACAGGTGGGGAAAAAGACTGAAGAACGAACACGTCGTGACCTCTGACTGTTTCATTTATTCGCACGTTTATTTCTCCATCTGAAAAACGAGACACCTGGCAATCACCGAGTCTGAGCCCAAGGTATTCCGAAACTTTATGAGCAAGTGGTAGATTTGAATTTCCCGCAAAGAACTTCAAATCATTACGTTGAAAAGGCATCTCAGGTTTCCTCCCTTTTTTTGATGACCCATCCCGGTTTCACTACTTGCTTGCAACGCGCTATCGCTAAACTCCACTCTGGAACATCATCGGTAATAAC
>CAYXCE010000241.1:0-2347 GCA_964463395.1 uncultured Pseudothermotoga sp. | reverse complement strand
CAGTTTCGTCTCCTCCGAGAGTTCGGCGAAGAAAATTCATGAAGCAACCGGTGCGATCTGTGTGGACATGGATTCCGCGGCGGCAGCGAAGGTCTGTGTGGAGAACGATAAACCGTTTCTCGCCGTGAAGGTGATAGTCGATTTTGCCGGTTCGAAAGCCATCGAACAGTACATCGAAAACCATGCCAGGCTCGCACCCAAAGCGGCACACTTCGTTGCCGAAGCCCTCAGAAACGTAGTCTTGATCTGAGGTGGTGCGTATGTCACAGGTACCCGAAGAGGTCAGAAAGAGGGTTGAACAACTGCGCGAAGAGATAGAATATCACAACTACAGATATTACGTTCTGGCCGATCCCGTGATAACCGATGAAGAGTTCGATAGGTTGATGCACGAATTGATCGAGCTGGAAAGAAAGTATCCCGAGTTGATCACCCCAGATTCCCCCACACAACGAGTGGGGGAGAAAGTCTTGGACGAGTTCCGTAGCGTACCGCACACAGAACCCATGCTCAGCCTCGACAACACGTACAGTGAAGAAGAGATCAAAGAGTTCGATGAACGCATCAAAAGACTTCTCGAGAGCGAAGATGTGTTCTACGTCGCGGAGCTCAAAATCGATGGTGTGTCCGTTTCACTCAGATACGTCGATGGGAAGTTCGTACAGGGTTTGAGCAGGGGCGATGGGACGAGGGGAGACGATATAAGTGAAAACCTCAAAAGGGTCAGGAGTATACCGCTCAGATTGAGAAAACCCGTGACCGTGGAGGTACGTGGAGAAGTCTATATGCCCACGGACGTGTTCGAAAGGCTCAACGAAGAGAGACAAAGGCGAGGAGAACCTCTGTTCGCCAACCCGAGAAACGCGGCGGCCGGTACTTTGAGACAACTCGACACGAGGATAACCTCTGAAAGGCACTTAGACAGCTTCATATACTACGTCGTCAGGCCTGAAGAGCACGGTTTGAAGACGCAGTGGGAAGCTCTGAATTGGTTGAAGGAAGCCGGTTTCAAAGTCAATCCATATTCGAAGTTGTGTGGAAGTATAGAAGAAGTCATAGATTACTGGCGCGAATGGACTCGGAAAAAGAGTGAGCTACCGTATTGGGTGGACGGTGTCGTCGTTAAAGTGAACGATTTTGAACAACAAAGAACTCTCGGAACCACCGCTAAAGCTCCAAGGTGGGCGATCGCGTTCAAATTCCCCGCAGACCGTGCGCGCACGAAAATCTTGGGAGTGACGGTCCAGGTGGGTAGGACGGGCACCCTCACACCCGTGGCAGAACTCGAGCCGGTACAGCTTTCTGGCACCATCGTTAAGCGTGCGAGCCTGCACAACTTCGATTATATAGAGGAAAAGGACATAAGAATAGGAGATTGGGTCTACATAGAAAAAGCCGGTGGCATAATTCCACAGGTCGTGTCGGTGATCGAATCTTCGAGAACGGGAGAGGAGAAAAAGATACAGCCACCAGACGCGTGCCCAGTTTGCGGTGGCAAGGTGGGGAAAGCCGAGGTCGGAGAGGTCGCTTTGAAGTGCTTGAACCCACACTGTCCCGCCAAACTGAAGAGAGCTCTGGAGACTCTCGCGTCGAGGAACGCGCTCGACATAAAGGGCTTGGGAGAAAAATTGATCGATAGGCTCGTGGATTCGGGATTGGTGAAGGACATCGCTGACATTTTCTATCTGACCCCGTTCGATCTCTCTCAGCTCGGTTCTGGTGTGGGCCAAAAGACGATCGCGAACTTGTTGAGCGAGATCGAGAAGGCCAAAAGGGCTCCTCTGCACAGACTCATAACGGCCCTCGGGATACCCATGGTGGGTGAGAAGACGGCCCACGTGCTCGCACAGACGTTCAAAAGTTTGAAAAAGCTCGCTTCGGCGGAGTTGGAGGAACTGATGCAGATACCTGGAGTGGGCGAAGAGATAGCGAGAAGCATCGTCGAGTATTTCAGCAACGAAAAGACGAAAGAGATCATCGCGAAGCTTGAAAGAGCCGGTGTGAAATTGGAGGAAGAGCAGAAAGTTGAAGTTTCAAACACACTGAAGGGTCTCACTTTCGCCGTGACCGGTGTTCTGAAAAACTTCACGCGCAACGAAATAGAAGAATTCATAATATCGCACGGTGGAAAAGTTACAGAGAGTGTTTCTAAAAACACCGATTATCTCATCGTTGGCGAAAATCCCGGCTCAAAACTGTCGAAAGCACAACAGCTCGGAGTGAAGATCCTCTCCGAGGAAGAATTCTTAGAGAAGTTCGGTCTCAAAAAACCCAAGCAAGAAAGGTTATTCTAAAGCCCCTCAGATCGATCAAGGCTGAAGGTAAACTCGAGATCCAAGCGATGTTG
>CAYXCE010000240.1:0-2391 GCA_964463395.1 uncultured Pseudothermotoga sp. | reverse complement strand
CTTCAGTACCACAGCGGCGTACCTACCACCCGTCACACCACGTGGAACATTTATCTGCACATCGACTTTACCAACCCTTTTTGGTTGAACAGTGAGCTTCAAGGGAGTCACACTTATCCATTTTGCCGCTGAGTATTCCGTCGACCCCGCTGCAACAACCACGTATCCACCTTCCCTGTTTTGAACTATATCCGCAACGGAAACTTCAAACGTCACCGCTTCGAAATTATCTACATTCTCTAAATAAATGGAAGCTGTGGCTCTCTCTCCTTGATTGACCGTTCTGCTTATCAAGAGTGGATCCACGCGCACATTGAAAGAAAAAGCCACAGCAGTGATTAAAAACAAAATCAAATTGATTATTCTCTTTTTCATCTTACTCACCCCTGTTTTCTTTTTGAATTAGTAAAAAGCGAGGGGAAAGATCCCCTCGCTTCACTTGGAAACAGATCCCATCAAGGCAGCTGTTCGTAATTGTATTGACCAAGTGGTTTGAACTTACCTGTGTCTGGATCGATCCAAGGTTTGATCCTCACGAGCGTGAGAGTGATCGTTCCTGTGGTCTTGTAAGTGGATGCGGAGTTGCACTCTTCAACGAATATCTTGTTCCACAGTTTGGTCTGAAGACCTTGATGAAGTTGGGCACTGTCTGGTATTCGGAAGCTGAAACCGTCCATTTCAGAAGCTGGTTTGAACTGTGCCACATCGTTGTCAGGTCCAAAACCGAACCAAGCATCTATGTGGTTCTTCACTGTGGTCGTACCTTGATTTGGTAAATACGTAGGACTCGCGAACCCCGAGAACGAAACGTCCACTTCTCCGTTGCTCTTGATCTGAGCAGTGATACAATCTGTAAGGTATGTTCCTGGTTTTCTCACATACCATGCCCATTTTGTTCCTGTGATGTAGAAATCGATCCACTGTGCAACTTGAACTTCAACCTCTGCGTTGATAGTCCATACTTTTTTGTTGCATTTACCACTATCTCCACCGAGTGAGAATGCCCAAGCTTCTACCTCGAGCTTGTTATCACCTGCGCTACCGATGGAGACCCATTGTCCATCAACTAACTTCCAAACTTCTAAAGGCACTGCGAAAACTGTGAATACGAATACAACCAACAACGCTCCCACGACCAGTAAAGTCTTCCTCATAAGTTTCCCTCCTTCTTAGATCTTGATTTTGTTTGAACCAACTATTTTTCAGTTTCCAAAATCTTCGATGTAATTCTCAACCGCTTGGAGTGTGAACGTTATCGTGGCGGTGTTTCTGTAAGTTCCAGCCTGTTGAGTGTTGAGTTGGATCCTGTGTAAAAGGTTCAAAACTTGCCCACTCTGCAAAGAACAAGAGATGGTGTTCAACTCAGGTGCGCTCATCCAAGTTTGCACACTTCCAAGCTCGTCGGCGATAGCGTAGTATGTGGACAACTTTTCTGTTACACCTCCCTCCAACGAAAGATGATCAAAGCCAGAAAAGCTGATAGAGATAGGATGCGTAGCCTTAATGATCGTCGCACTGAGAAACTTTGCGACATAATCTCCGGGCTTTTTCACATACCAACTCACCTTTCCCCCAGACACCTCGATGCACATTCCACTCTCTTCTTCATTCCAACTCCAGGCAGTTTCTTTTCTTGCCCCATTCACCACTGCAAGGTGTAAAAGAACGTATATCGTTCCTGTTGATTGCGACGCAGGAAGGACTACTTCATAACTTCCTTGACTCACTGCTGGTGAGTAGTTCTGTGCGTATGGGAACTGTCCGGGTGCGAGATCACCATTGGTCAAATCCGTTGGCTCTTCCGTTAAAATGCTCATGTGAGAAACAGTTGCAAGCCAGCCATTGAAGAGGCTGAAACTCACTTTCAACGTTCCATTCTGACTCTTCACGGTGGTTCTTCCAATCTTTTCATCCTGCCCAGCCATGATCTCATAGTTCCTCTGCACGCCATCAACAGGATAGACAGAGTAACCGTACCACTTCGTGTTGTTGTTCGGTGCTTTAACAGTCAGCATCTGTGTATTAACTTGAGATTCGTTTGGAGGTTGAAGGATTATCGAACCTACGATCGGAAAAGATCCACCAATGTTGGAAAATCCATCCACAGAAGGTATTTGAACTATGATCTCTGATTCATCTTTATCCACCCTTTTCCAAAGACCTGTCACAGGATCGTATTTGTAAACCACCGGCGATTGACCGAATAGGATCGAAAAGAAAAACACTGATACGAATAGAACTAAACATGTTTTTAGAATCTTTCTCAGCCACTCGCCCATGCTATCCTCACCCTTCTGGGTTAGAAGATACTCGCGTGGCTGAAACCGCGATGAAAATTCACTTTTGATCGGCTGAAAATTCACTCAAAATTGGCTCAAAACGGGAGAATAA
>CAYXCE010000239.1:0-2395 GCA_964463395.1 uncultured Pseudothermotoga sp. | reverse complement strand
ACTATGCCGAGATCGTGAGTGATGAACAACACTGAGAACTTTCTGTTTTGCTTCAACTCCCAGATCAAATACAGTATCTGGCGTTGCACCGTCACATCGAGGGCCGTTGTAGGTTCATCCGCTATGAGCAAGCTTGGTTCGCATGCGAGTGCCATGGCTATCATGACGCGTTGCCTCATGCCACCAGAAAGTTCGTGCGGATACGCACGTCGTACTCTGTCCGTATCGAAGAGCTGAACTTGTTTCAAAAGCTCATAAACTTTGGATATCGATTTTTTGCGTGATATGCCCCATCTACTACTCAAGACATCCACTAACTGTTGCTCAATCCTGTAGAGTGGATTCAGCGACGATGTGGGATCTTGAAAGACGATCGCCACTTCTTTGCCACGTATTTTTCTGGCAACGTCTTGAGTCACTTCCATACCTTTGAAAAAGATCTTTCCTGACGTTTTGGCGTTCTCTGGAAGCAATCCAACGATCGATAGACCTGTCACAGTCTTGCCACAGCCAGTTTCCCCAACGAGAGCCACTATCTCGTCGACGTTGATCGAGAAGGAAACGTTCCTCAACGCTTTGACCTCACCGTACAGGGTCTTAAAATTCAAAGAGTATTTTTCAAACCTCACAAGCTCTTTCAAATCAGCATTCTCCTCCTCAACCTTGGATCCACAATTTCCCTCAGAACATCTCCGAGCAGATTGAAAGACATTACTAAAAGCAATATGAAAATTCCTGGAAAGGTCGGAACCCACCAGTAATTCAAGAAATAAGCCTTACCCTCGCTGATCATGAGTCCCCAATCTGGTGCGGGCGGTTGAACACCGAGTCCAAGAAACGAGAGTGCCGCAGCTTCGAGGATCGCGCTCCCCATGTCCATCGTGCATTGCACGGCGAGAGGAGCGATGCAACCTGGAAAAATGTGTCTGAACATGATCGTGATATGTGAAACCCCCGCGGCCTTCGCAGCTTCCACGTAGGCGAGAGATTTTATCGATAGCGCTTGAGAACGTACGAGGCGTGCATACCACGGCCACCACGTTATGACCAGAGCCACGATGGCGTTGAACAAACCTTTTCCGAGCGTTGAAGCGATCAAGAGGGCGAGCAACAAGGGTGGAAAGGAAAGAAACACATCGGTGAATCGCATCAAGATGTTGTCCGTGATTCCTCCAAAATAACCGGCGATGATACCTATCGGAACACCTACCAGAGCGGAGAGCGACACGACAGCTATCGCTGTGATGAAAGAAGTTCTCGAGCCGTAAACTATGCGGCTCAGTATATCTCGACCCATGTGGTCGGTACCGAAAGGATGTTTCAAACTTGGTGGAAGCAATCGTGCTGCCATGTTCGGTTCACCGAGTGCTTGTTCTTTGTACGGCACGATCCACGGTGCAAACAACGCAAGCATTATGAAGATCAAGATGATCGAGAAACTGATCTTCGTCATTGTACTTTGCAGAGCAAGTTTAACGAGCCGTGTACTCAGAGGTGCTCACCTCTTTAGAACCTTATCCTCGGATCGATCTTCGCTTGGATCAGATCAACGGCGAAATTGATGAGAACATAACATATAGAAGCCACTATCGTCACCCCAACGATGGCGGGATAATCCATGCTCAGTATCGCGTTCGCAGCGTACCTTCCAAGACCCGGCCAGTTGAATATCAGCTCGACTAAGAATGCTCCAACAAGTGTGTATGCGAAGGACAGAGCCACGGTGACCATGGCAGGTGCGATGGCGTTTTTAAGGGCATAGCCGAAGTATATCTTTTTTTCAGGAATTGCATACGCGAAAGCCGTTCTGATGAAATTTTCCTGGAGCACTTCAACCATCATCGATCTGACTTGCCTGGTGATCAAACCTATGGGATACGCGGCGAGCGTTATGGCTGGTAAGACCAAATGTTTCAGCACATCGAAGAACGCAACGTAGTTTCGAGCAAGGAGTGTATCGATCAAATAGAAACCTGTCTTTTCCTCGAAAGGGTGGATCAGAGAAATGAAAGTATCTATCCTATCTGATAGTGGCAGGATACCGAGCCACTTGAAGAAGAGCAATTGCAAGATCATTCCGTACCAAAAGCTTGGAAGTGAAACACCCGCAACTGCGAACAATCTGCTGATGTTATCAAACCATCTATCTCTGTGCACAGCGGCCAGAACTCCTAACGGAATTCCGATGATAATGGCGAGAAATTCTGCTATCAGCAAAAGTTCGAAGGTGGCCGTCAGTGCTTTTTTGATGTCTTGAACGACGGGGTTGTGGGTCCTTATCGAAACGCCGAAGTCAAAATAAAGCAAGTTCCTCAGAAAGTAACCGAATCTCACCAAGATAGGTTTGTCCAGTTGCAGCCTTTCCCTCGCTGCTTGGATCGCACTGTGGGTAGCC
>CAYXCE010000238.1:0-2414 GCA_964463395.1 uncultured Pseudothermotoga sp. | reverse complement strand
TTGGCTTGAAACCTTATCAGATTACCAGATTAGGTATTGCAAGAACTTTCCAAATTGTCAAAACATTCCTTTCTTTGAGTGTGCTGGAGAACGTCATAGCGGGCCTTGGAGTGAAAATATATCCAAAAATCGATGCTTTTTACGAATCACCTTTTGAGAAAAAATATGTTGAAAAAGCTTGGCAGATACTTCAAAGAGTTGGTATAGAAAAGTATGCCTATGTAGCGGTCGGTACTCTTCCACTTGGACTTCAAAGAAAAGTTGAAATTGCTCGTGCTTTAGCGACAGAACCTTCTCTGATCCTTCTGGATGAACCGGTGTCGGGTTTGAACGACCTTGAAACGCAGGAGATGGTCGAACTGGTGAAGAAGATAAATGAGTCCGGAGTAACCATACTCTTCATCGAACACGATATGCACTTCACAGTACAAGTTGCGCAGAGGATAACTGTACTGGATTACGGTGTGAAGATTGCGGAGGGTAGTCCACAAGAAGTTATGAAAGATCCAAAGGTGATAGAAGCTTATTTGGGGAGTGAGGAAGTTGCTTGAGGTTGAGAACCTCTGCGTCAAGTATGGAAAAATCACAGCGGTCAAAGACGTGAGTTTTTCGTTGAACGAAGGTGAACTGCTTGCAATTGTGGGAGCTAACGGTGCAGGTAAAACATCCGTTTTGAATGCGATCATGGGACTTGTGAGTATTCATTCTGGCAGAGTGGTGTTCGACGGTGTTGACATAACAAATTTGGAACCTTGGAAACGGGCGCGGATGGGTATTTCAATTGTGCCAGAAGGTGCAAGGCCATTCGCTGATATGACTGTATTGGAGAACCTCCAGATCGGTGCGATGATGCTTGGTAAGGGGGAGGCAAAGCGCAAGATAGAGTGGGTGTTTGAGCTTTTCCCCAGGTTGGCAGAAAGGAAGAAACAACTGGCAAAGACTTTGAGTGGAGGAGAAAAGCAGATGCTGGCCATAGGAAGAGCTTTGGTTGGACACGTGAGACTTCTCATCATGGATGAAGTTTCTCTTGGTTTAATGCCTCTTCTTGTCACAGAGATGTTCAACGTGATCAAAAAATTGAAAGAAGAGAAGTTGACCATACTCTTGGCAGAACAGAACACCAGAAAAGCATTGCAAGTTGCCGATAAAGTTTGTGTGATGCAGAATGGTTCTGTGGTCCTAAAGGGTAAAACGGAAGAGCTCATGAACAGTGAACAGATAAGAAAAGCATATCTGGGTATCTGAAGGAGGCGGAGAGTGTGGCACCTGTAAAGATCAGCATTATAGGAGCCGGTAGTGCAGTTTTTTCTATGCGATTAGTCAATGATCTTTGCAAAACAAAAGGTTTGTCAGGAAGTTTGGTTTCCTTGATGGACATTGACAAGCAAAGACTAGACGGAGTTTATGAGTTAGCCACAAGGTACGTGAAAGAACTTGGAGCAGATCTCAGATTCGAGAGGACCACATCCTTGGAGACGTCTTTACACGAAGCCGATTTCGTCATCAACACGGCCCTCGTTGGTGGACATACTTATTTGGACAAGGTAAGAGCGATAGGCGAGAAATATGGTTACTATAGGGGTATCGACGCTCAAGAATTCAACATGGTCACAGATTACTGCACGATAACGAATTTCAATCAGCTGAAATTCTTTGTTGATCTCGCCAGAATGATGGAGAAGGTTTGTCCCAATGCGTGGCTTTTGCAAACGGCTAACCCAGTTTTTGAGGGCACGAACCTCATAAGTCGTTGTTCGAAAATAAAGGTGGTTGGTTTCTGTCATGGTCATCATGGTGTGTTCGAGATGGCTGAAGCACTCGGTTTGGACGAATCGAAATTGGACTGGCAAGTGGCAGGGTTCAACCACGCGATATGGCTGAACAGATTTTTCTACGATGGAGAAGATGGCTACAAGTTGTTGGACAGATGGATAGAAGAAGGTAACTTAAAGGAGTGGAAACCGAAGAATCCGTTCGATCTGCAGATGAGTCCTGGTGCGATAGACATGTACAGATTTTACGGGGTGATGCCGATAGGGGACACGGTGAGGAACAGCACGTGGTATTACAACAAAGATTTCGAGACGAAGAAGAGATGGTACGGCGAACCTTGGGGCGGTCCCGATTCGGAAGAAGGTTGGAAATGGTATCAGCAACAACTCAAGACAACGACGGATGCCATAGCCTATCTATCAACCAATAAGTCCTTGAAGTTGCTCTCTTTGAACACCTATTTGAAATTCCTGCCAAAAGGTGTCGTTCCAAAAGAAATGATGAAAGAAGCTGAAGTTTTCTCTTCCCCCGACAAACTCAGTGGCGAACAACACATACTGTTCATCGATTCGCTCGTGAACGGGAGCGCACGCAGGTTCGTGATAAACGTGCCGAACGAGGGGTACATAGAAGGCATACCG
>CAYXCE010000237.1:2114-2443 GCA_964463395.1 uncultured Pseudothermotoga sp. | reverse complement strand
TTACCAACCTCAGGACGGCAACAGCTATGGTAAAAGTACATTCTGTAACAGCACAGATCGACGTCCACGGTTGCAATCACTTTCTCACACAACTGGAGCAAGTCAAGATAGCTTTGTATCTGTTTTCTCACCCTTTCCAACAACTCTTCAGTTTCAAGCTCCATTCTTTCTTCCAGACGTTCCATACTCTGTTTCAGCTGGAGCATCTTTTCTGTCTCGATGAGACGTAGGTGCCACCTTTCGCCATAATCTCTTATTAGCTGAGCTAAGCCATGATCGACGAGTATTTTACCAACATGTGCCTGAACGGTGAACTCCTCAGCAGAAGG
>CAYXCE010000237.1:1462-2104 GCA_964463395.1 uncultured Pseudothermotoga sp. | reverse complement strand
AGTTAGATTATGAACTTCTTCACAGAGTCGGTGAAATTCTTTCTTCAATCGTTCAGAAAGTTTCAAATGAGCTTTTCTCAATACAAGCAGTCGTTCCGATTGAAGTTGCAGAGTTTCTCCTTCCCCGAAGAAAAAGCGTAGGACCTTCCAGACGTCACTCACGTCTGGAAGGTCCCATACGTGGCTTGCCAGCGTACAGAGTAAAGAGAAGTTGTACACGAACCTCTTGAGCTTTGCAAAATCCGATATCTCTAAAAATCCACTTTCAATCTGATGACTCAAGTCTGGTATTTTCTCCAAGATTCTTTCCAAGCTTGATACGAATTCTTCGCTCTGCCCCAAGATCCTTCCCAATCTATTCCAGTGAGAGTGAAATTGTTCTTCTGAGGTCAAAACACAAGACAACGTTTCTATGGCTCTTCTACCATAGGCTGTCTTCGGCTTGAAAGGTTCCAGAATATCATCGATCATCGTGAAGGACCTCGTTGGTTCATCCAAGAAAGATGGCATTTCTCTCACCGATTCATGATCAACAACAAGAGTGGGGCAAAAACTTCTGCAACCAACGACATCACGGTGATCATCGAGTTGTGGGAAGGACCTGCGGTATCCTTGAATGGATCTCCAACCGTGTCACGCACA
>CAYXCE010000237.1:0-1452 GCA_964463395.1 uncultured Pseudothermotoga sp. | reverse complement strand
CTACAATTGCAACTATGCCAGGGAGTAAGAGTTCTTTAAGCGCACCTGCCGTAGCTATATCGACACATTTTGCATAATCGGGTTTCGCCTTTCCATCTGCCAAACCGGGTATCTCGCGGAACTGCCTTCTTATTTCCTCGATCATCCTCTCAGAATTTCTGCCAACAGCCAAAATCAGCATTGCTGACAATAATGGCGGCATCATCGCTCCGATGAACAAACCAGCGATCACCTGCGGTGACATGAACTCCAACGTCTTTATATCGACCAGGTGTGCATAAGCAGCAAACAGGGCGAGAACTGTGAGTGCCGCAGAACCTATGGCGAAACCTTTCGTTATGGCTTTGGAAGTGTTCCCAGCCGCATCGAGCATGTCCGTTACAGCCACCACGTCTTCGCCCAATCCAGATTGTTCCGCCACACCCTTAGCGTTATCGGAAATCGGACCATAAGCATCGGCAGAGATCACGGTACCCACGATCGATAACATTCCAAGCGCAGCTGATGCTATACCGTAGAATGGATCTATTCCAAATCCTTTGGCCAAGAACCAAGCTGCGATCGTTGCAGCAGCGATGCATAAAATCGGTGGAACGATGCTGACCATGCCGTAGGAAAAGCCCATGAGTATGTTTATTGCAGTGCCCGTTACGGAGGCTTCGGCGATGGTCTTAGTTGGTTTCTTCTCTATGGAGGTGAAGTAATCGGAGGTGAGTCCTATCACCACACCTGCACCGAGACCTGCCAAAGTGGGTAGAAAGACGCCCAACCAAGAATTACCTTCAAGACCAGAGAATCTCGTTGTGAAGAACAAAAATACGACGAAGATGAAACATGTCAAGAATGTGCCAAGGTTCAGTGCTCTGCCCGGACTCTTCTTGATGCTGCGTGCGACGAACATCAGCGAAATTATCGATGCGAACAAACCCACTGCGGCTATCGTCAAAGGTAGGACCGTGAGCTTTTCACTTGCCATCTCTGCGCCGATGATCATCGTGGCTACCACACTCGCTATGTAAGAATCCGTCAAGTCTGCTCCCATACCAGCCACATCACCGACGTTGTCACCAACGTTGTCTGCTATCACCGCTGGGTTTCTTGGATCGTCCTCGGGTATTCCAAGCTCTACTTTGCCAACCAAATCTGCGCTTATGTCCGCTGTTTTGGTGTAAATACCCCCGCCAGCTTTTGCGAAGAGGGCCAAAGCACTAGCCCCAAAGCTGAAACCTAAAACCACCGTTACGGCGTCAGTGTCAGTCCAGCCCAACAAAACTTTGAACGTGAAGAACAGAACCGATATACCGAGTAGAGATATTCCGACCACGAACAAACCCATCACAGCTCCACCGTAATAAGCTATTGGAAAAGCTGCTTTCAAGCCCTTCTGAGCCGCAGCTGCGACCCTAACGTTCGCTTCGACAGCCGCCCTCATACCCAGGTATGCGGCGAGCG
>CAYXCE010000236.1:0-2479 GCA_964463395.1 uncultured Pseudothermotoga sp. | reverse complement strand
CCGAACGAGAACTTACCATACCTCGAGCTATACAAGAGAAACAGATCGATCTTGAGAAGATCTCTGTACGGTCTTTTGAAATCCGTGAAGGATAGAAAGTTCGTTGAGCAGCTGGTAGACGACGCTCTGAAGATGAACCCAGACGCCGTTCACGCTCACGTTGAAGAACTGGCCAAATTCAACGTGATCGACGATCTCAAAGACTATCGGGTCAAAACGATCGTGCTGTGGGGTGATATGGATCCACTGTTGACACGCGAACAGATGGAAAAAACTGCTCACGCCTTGAACGCGGAATTGATAGTCCTTCAGCACGTGGGTCACACTCCCTTCGTTGAGGTGACGAACCTATTTTTAGAAAGAATACGGAATTTTCTGAGGGAGGTTTGAGTATGAAATTTGCAAGAATCGTTTCTTCTGGTCGTTATGTTCCAAACAAGATCATGACCAACGAACAGTTCGAAAATTTAGTTCATTTCAAGATCGATCCTTACTTCACCGAGCAGATCGGTATAAAGCATCGACACCTTTCGAGCGAAGAAGAAACACCCACTTTCATGGCTGCGGAAGCGGCGAAAAGGGCACTCGAGAGGATAAACATGAAACCAGAAGAGATCGACCTCATCATCGTGGGGACAGACACGCCTGAAGCTGTATCACCACCGGATGCACCAAAGGTTCAATACCTCATCGGCGCGCACAAGGCGGAACCGTTGGCTTTCAACGTGAACGCCTCCTGCGCCAACGGTGCCCTACTTTTGGACATTGCCGCACGTTACATCGCGCTGGGAGATCACAGAAACGTTTTGGTGATAGGGGTATACGCGATGACAAAATTTCTGAGCTGGAAATACTCTTGGGAAGCGCTCTTCTCGGATGGGGCAGGCGCACTCATCTTAACGGCCGATGATGAACCGGGTTATCTTGGTAGCGTCGCTCGGAGCGACGGAAGCTGGTGGTACAACTGGGGTATATACATGGGAGCAGGAACGATGAATCTGCAGGGCTTCGAAAGGGGTTTGCACAAGCTCGATCTTAGGGCTGCTTACCCGGCCACGGTCAACGAAGAAGGCTGGCCCATGTTGCTCAACAGATTGATGGAAAAATGCAAGTTCTCAAAGGAAGAGATCGGCATGATCTTCTTCACGCAGGTGAGAAAAAAGACGATACAAAAAGTGATGGAAACCATGGGCTTGCCCGAGGAAAAGGCACACATGGTCATGCACAAGTATGGCTACACCGGTTCAGCTTGTGTCTACATGGCTTACGACGATGCGTTCGATGAAGGCAAGTTGAAAGATCTCGAAGGCAAAGTGATCATCTTCCTCACTTCCGGAGTGGGATACCAGCAAGTGGCGGTGGCTTTCAGGGTGTGAGGTGAGAGCGATGTTTCAAACTTCCGACGGAGTTTCGATAGATTACGAGTTTTACCCCTCAGAGGGCGATGTGGTATTGTTGCTGAACGGCATCTTCATGAGCTGTCGGAGTTGGGATTTTCTTCTGAAAGATCTGAAGGGCCACTGTTCTGTGCTCCTGCACAACTTCAGGTGTCAATGGACTTCGTCGAACGGTGATTGTTCTTTCGAAAGACACGTCCAAGATATGAAGGAACTGTGTGATCATTTGAATATAAGCAGGGTGCATCTGATCGGCACATCTTACGGTGCGGAAGTGGGCATGCGTTTCGCCGCCGAATATCCACAGATGGTGAAGAGCCTCGTGGTGATCACCGCCACCGCGCGCGTTACTCCCTACATTCGAAATCTCGCACTGCGTTGGAAGATGGGGGCTGAAACGAAAGATCCCATCAAGTTCGTGTTGAGTTGGTTGAACGACGTTTACAGTGAAAACTTCATAGATGAACATCCCGATCTGTTGGGAAACATTGCGTCCAGAATGAAAGATTTCAACTACGAAGGTGCCACGATGTTGCTCGACTCTTTTTTACAGATGGAGCACGAACCCCTCGTTGAAAAGCTCTCGAGAATAGATTGCCCGACACTCGTTGTTAGCGCCGAGCACGATAGGGTGAAACCTCCAAGTTTCTCGTACGAAATCGCATCACGCATCAAGGATGCCAAACTGATCTGCATACCGAATGCGGGTCATGCGGTCGTTGTAGAAAAACCACAGACCGTTTCGTACTTGATCAGATCACACTTGGCCTTGCTGACTTGATATCGTTCCGACGAGCCAGCCGAGATAATCTCTATCCACGTTCTTCGTTTCGATCGAAATGATGGCCGGTGTGGTGTACGGATGAAGTTTTTTCAAGGTCTGAAAGACCTCATCCTCTTTGAACTTGTCTGTTTTTAGAATGGCTGCCCACTCTTGATCTTCGACGATTTTGCCCTGCCACCAATAACCCGACTGGATCTGAAAGACGTTGAAGCAGGCGATCTTTCTTTCTTCGAGGAGTTGTTTGCACACCTTCAGACAATCTTCTTTCGTTGGAAAGGTGGTGTAGATCAAAACCATT
>CAYXCE010000235.1:0-2506 GCA_964463395.1 uncultured Pseudothermotoga sp. | reverse complement strand
TGATATGCATAGTCAAGGGTGCGAAGAATCTGGACGCAGCGTACAAGTATATAGATTTTCTCATCAGCTACGAGGTACAACTCGCAGAAGCACTGGATCTCGTGGATTCACCCGTGAACAAGAAAGTTCAAGTGCCACCTGAAATAGCTGAAAAGCTGACCTACGGTGAAGAACATATCAAATCCTTAGTTTTTTATGACATCAAGTTCATCGTGGATAACTACGACAGATGGATCAACAAGTGGAACGAGACGATAGCGCAGTGATATGAAGAAATATTTTCTGCTTTTACCGTGCTTGGTGTTCCTCGTCGTTTTCTTTTTATTACCTCTGTTCTCGATCTTCGCCGAGAGCGTGTACCAATCAAAGAGAGGTTGGGTCGTACAGAGGTATTTGGATTTCTTCAAGCAGAAATTGTCGCGCACGGTTTATTTTAGAAGCCTTCTGATGGGACTTTCGGTAACGCTGGTGGCATTGCTCATAGCTTATCCTGCGGCGATGGCCGTAGTGAGCGTCAAGAACGATTCGCTCAAGAGTTTACTCATGACGCTGTTAGTTTTTCCCCTCATGACCAACCCGGTGGCCAGGACTTTTTCGTGGCACGCCGTGCTCGGTAGAGAGGGTTTGATAAACAACTTGATGCTCGCCTTGAGGATCATCGACAGCCCCGTGCGGTTGCTCTACACGCGCGGGGCTGTTTTCATCGGTTTGTTACAACTCTTTTTGCCCCTCATGGTCATCTCTTTAACGAGCGCACTGGAAAACCTTCCCAAAGACGTGCCACTGGCGGCCAAGAGTCTGGGTGCCAACGCGTTCAATCTGTTCACAAAGATCTATCTACCGCTCACAAGCGAGGGAATCGTGACCGGTTGCACGTTGGTCTTCACTGGTTGTATCACCGCTTATGTGACGCCGGCGGTCCTCGGGGGCAGCAGAGTACTGATGCTGAGCACACTTCTGTATCAAAAGGCTTCGGTCACGCTGGATTGGACCATGGCGACCGTGATAGCGGTGATCATGTTCCTCAGCACGATCGCGATAAACACACTTTCGCGTTCCATCAGTACGATTGGGGTGAGAAGATGGCGCAGAGCAAGTGGTTAGTGTTTGCACTCATCGTCGCACTCTCGATCATGCTCGGTCCTTTCTTGATAATCTTCTTCGCCTCTTTCGAACCGAGCTCGACGCTCAGATTTCCCCCGACCGGCTTCACTCTGTCTTGGTTCAAAAAGGTCATAAGCATGAGCATGTTCCAGAGAAGCTTAGCGTTGAGTCTAAGGATAGCACTTTCAGCTTCCTTGATATCGTTGCTTCTTGGGGTGCCCACCGCCTACGCGACTTCCAGATACGACTTTAAAGGGAAGAAACTGATCGAGTTGATCACCACTTCGCCTTTGATAGTGCCCGGCATGGTGGCCGGTTTGGCTCTGCTCAGGTTCTTCGTCCTTTTACGTGTCTTTTCGATCGAAACGACGCTTCTGATAGGTCATACGGCCATCGTCCTGCCGTACGCCATCAGATCTACCCTCGCCAGCTTGGTGAACCTACCAACCTCGGTCGAGGAAGCTGCCCAGAGTCTCGGGGCGAACCCCGTGAGGAGTTTTTTCCTCGTGGTGCTCCCGAACATCAAGGTGGGCGTGATATCCGCGTTCATAATGACGTTCATCATCTCTTTCAACGAAGTTCCAGTTTCTCTGTTCCTCAGTGGGCCTGGAGTGAACACGCTGCCCATCGTCATGATGACGTACATGGAATACTACTATAACCCGAGCATCGCCGCACTCTCGACGCTTTTGATAGGTCTGACCTTGCTGATCGTTTTGATCGCTCAAAAACTCCTCGGGATATCAAAATTCGTGTGAGGGATGGACCGTGGCCTTTCTCGAACTTGTAGATTTAACGGTGGCTTATCAGAAGAACCCACCAGTGCTGAAGAGTTTAACGCTTTCAATGGAAAAAGGTGAGTTCGTCTCCCTGCTCGGACCGAGCGGTTGTGGTAAGACCACCACGCTAAGGGTGATCGCAGGCTTCCTCAAACCGATCCGCGGCAGGGTGATAGTGAACGGAAAAGACTACACGAACGTGCCTCCCCACAAGAGGAACATGGGCATAGTCTTTCAGAACTACGCCCTTTTTCCACACATGAACGCCTTCGAGAACGTCGCTTTCGGATTGAGGATGAGGAAGTTTTCAAAATCGGAGATAGAAAAGAAGGTCAAGCGCGCCCTCGAGCTTGTGGGACTTTCTGGTTTTGAAAGCAGACTCCCTTCAGAACTTTCGGGAGGTCAACAACAACGCGTGGCCATAGCCAGGGCCATAGTGATAGAACCAGACCTGTTGCTCATGGACGAGCCACTTTCGAACCTGGACGCCAATCTCAGGGCTGAGATGCGCAGCGAGATAAGACAACTTCAACAGAAGCTCTCGATCACGACGATCTACGTCACTCACGATCAAGCCGAAGCGGTGGCGCTTTCAGATAGGATAGTGGTCATGAAGGATGGAA
>CAYXCE010000234.1:0-2519 GCA_964463395.1 uncultured Pseudothermotoga sp. | reverse complement strand
CACGTACGAAGCCTTTAGAAGCGAGTGTTTGCAACTCTTTCTTGAACGTACCTTTCTTATCGATCGCGATGGGAGCGAGTACGTAGATGCGTGATGAGATCGAAAATTTTGAAAAAACGTCCTTGACAATCTCGTCCACACTCTTTTTTTCAACAGGCCTTCCACAGGAAGGACAATGTGGCTCGCCTATCTTTGCAAACAGAACTCTGAGATGATCGTAAATCTCAGTCGTTGTTCCAACAGTGGAGCGCGGATTGTGTGATGCGCTTTTTTGATCTATCGCTATGGCTGGAGAAAGGCCCTCTATGGAATCCACATCAGGTCTTTTGAGTTCTCCTAAAAACTGTCTCGCATAAGCCGAAAGCGACTCTAAGTATCTCCTTTGACCTTCAGCGTATATCGTGTCCATAGCGAGGGACGATTTTCCAGAACCAGATAGGCCGGTTATAACCGTAATGGTGTTCTTCGGTATTTCCACATCTATGTTCTTCAGATTGTGCACTCTTGCACCTTTTATCTTGATGAAGTTCAAGGCTGTTGAACACCTCCGTATCAATTATGGTCCATGTTGTGAATGAGTCAAGTTGATGATTGAAAATTTTGAAAGAAAGATTTGTGATCGAAGCATCAAGATCATATCGAAACACCGCCGTGATTCTAAACCGACCGTTCGTAGCGAGCAAAAAGCCAGGACTTCATGGATATCTGCTAGACAACCTTATTACGGAGTGGAAACTTAGAAGTTTGTAACTTCACCTCGATTTTTACTACAATTATTTGAAGGAGGTGAACACACTGTGAAAAAAGCGCTGCTTTTGACCTTGATTTTGGCACTTTTCGCATTTGGATTTTTCAGTATTTGAACGCGGCAGAAAATTTAAAAATATCCTTCAACAGACTTACTGACAACGAATTTGAGTTCAAGTTCACTTCAGATCCTTTCGTTGACGAGATCGATTAAGAACTATTGAACGATTCTTTGGTGAAGGTTCTTTCAGGAAAAATGAAACTTTCCAACGGTGCTGGAACGTTGAAGTTCACAAAGCTCAAACCGAACACGGAATACGTTGTCAGGCTGAGTAAAAACAACGAGACTCTTTTGGAGATTCCTTTCAAAACCTTTGGATACATCGACGCTCTTTACGGTTTCAAACTTTTTTACTTCATCGATTTGACCGATACAAAAGCGAGTCAAGTGAAGGTGACCATATTTGGGCAGTTCAATGGGGGACCAACGTTCAGCATTGGAAGACACAATTATCACCTCACGGACGAGGCAATGATTTTTGTGACTAATCCAAGGGTGAGTTTCTACGAAACTTCTGGTAAGGCTAGCTCGATGGTAGTTGCGAGCAAGCGTCTTGTTTATATCTATCCGGAAGACGACAAAGGTTACTTCAAAATCGAGTACGTTTGTGACAAATCTAAGCGGCCAGCTACCGTGCACGGAGTTGAAGGTCATCTGTGCGATAAATATTTCATGGCGAGCCATGAACAGTTCCTTATTTTCCCAGAATCAACCGAGGAGGTTCATTTAAAAAGGTTCGCTCTTTCTGCTGTAGTTCCTTTTGGATGGAAGCTCAACACCTGGTGGGTGAGATCCAAAGCAGGCATTCTTTACGCACCAGAAAAGAAAGCGGGAGAACCTGGTAGAGAAATAGGTGCTACGCTCGGTGCCACACACCTTTATGCATACGATCCAAGATATTTTGGGGAGTATCAGAAGAAAGTATCAGACACCAATATATTGGTGATCAAGGAAAAAAGTATAAAAGAACCTTGGGAAGAATACACATTCAAAGTTTATCAGAGACTTGTAGAGCTTTGGGGAGGGGACGTAGACTATCGAAGATACAATTATAGGGACTATGTTGTCATGTATGTGGATGATCCAACGCTTATATATGCGGGTGAGTACACTGATGCTCAAGGATTTTCGAGCGCTTTTGGTTTTTCCGAAATGGTCGTGCATCAAATCTTCCACAGATGGAACGGTTGGGTGTGCGATATAAAGAAAGAGCACAAATGGCAGCAAGGGGAAAGTCATATGTTTTGGACTGATGGGTTCAATGAATTTTACTGTGACAAGGTCTTGACAGAACTTAGATTAACGGGTCCAAATATGTGGATGAAAATGTGGTATCAACAGTACAAAGCGATCTATGGAACCAGCAGGGATGGAGCTGTTGTATACTATGATCCAAACAAGCACGATGTCTTCGTAGCGTACGGTAAGGGTGCGATCATCGTTTACTACATGGATAAAAAACTCAGAGAGATCACGAACAACAAGTATTCCATGGACGATGTGTTGAAGTACTTTCTGAAGAATTGGGAGGAGAAAAATCAACCGTTCACCTACGAGAGATTGTTGGCCTATCTGGAACAGCTCGGTGGTAAAGAATATGTGAACGAAGTCAGGGAAATCATATACAAGAATAAAAGAGTGGTTCTTCCTGAGTTCGAGTGAGCTTCTTCTCGTAAAAGAAAACCCCCTGCGTTGCAGGGGGTTTATTTTT
>CAYXCE010000233.1:0-2527 GCA_964463395.1 uncultured Pseudothermotoga sp. | reverse complement strand
TCGTTGAACTTGGAGCATCGATGGACTGAGGGCCGATGTGAATCTTCGATCCAGTTGATCTCGCTAGTGTACGTGTTCACAGATGCTGCACTCGGCAAGTTTCGCTCGTTCACAAAATAGATACGATACAGTCCATTTTCTATCTGCTCAATTCTCGTGAAAAGCGAATTTAAAGACCTGTTCCAGCCTATCGCTCCAAAACCGAGCACATCCATGAATCTGGTCATGTTGGGTACGGTTTTCGTGTACAGAACGATGAGGCGGTTGAGTGGGCTTGTCAAAAGCAAGTCCTCAACTGTTAGATTTTCTGTATCTAAGACCACTCCGTGTACGAGACCGAGTAGTTCACCAAGACTGCCGTGTTCGATCACGAAATGACAGTCTGAAAATTTCTCACAGAGTTGTCTGTCAAAATTTTTCAAAAAGAAGTACCGGACTCCCATTTTATAAAAGTGGCCCAATTTTCTCTCTTCATCGATCTTCAAGACGACTTGAAAGCCCTTCTGAAGAAATCTGTGCACGAGATCTTCATCTTCCGATTTCACCATTACGAGGTGGTTTACTCCATCGAAGGGAAAGTTCTCAACCGCTCCACAATCTATGAGAGATTTCGGAGTTTGGACGCGAACCTTTCCAAGAAGATCCCACAACGTATTAACGAATTTCTTGAACAGTTCGAATTTTCCTCTACCCTTCAAAACGATGATGGAAGATCCATACCGAGGCTCAGCAAAACCGACGATCTGTTCAGTTTCTTCTACCAGACGAATTTTTCCAAATCTTACAAGTCCTAGTAGCACATCGTTTTCCAAGACGATGCCTTTCAGAACATCGCTCTTTGGAACCCAACTCACCTCGCGAGAACATCTGAATATCTCCGTTTCTACTTGCTCCTCACCGAGATACATCAACGAGAAACCATCTGGCACACTTCTAAGCACGAACGGAGACTGGATATCGCATCGAACGTTTTGAAAAAATCTCCACAGATCCTGCCCGAGCAATAACATATTTCAACGCACCTCGAATCTCGTCTGAAAAAGTTTCTCACTAGTATCGATGAGTGTGCATTTCACTGTGTAATAACCTGGTGGAAGCGTGTCGGTGATCTCCACCAAGATGGACGGATACGTTATCACCTGGGTCACCATTGCGCCTGGGGCTGGTGATACGACGTACGCTTTGACGATGATAGTTGAACCCACCAACTTGAGATCTTCGATACGTACATCGTATCCACCGGTATTCTTACGACCCGCATCGATTCTGAGAAATATCTTTTCTCCCGCTTTGAAATCTTGGGTTTCTTTCATGAATTCGTTCAAGATCGCCAAGCCTGTCTCCGGTGCACCAACGTTGATGCGTTTCGTGGAGAAACTCAGTTTTCTCGGAAGTTCTATCGGAACGCCGTTCACCGTTATGCTCTTCGTGTTCGCGGGTAGTACAAAAAGATGTTGTGGCATGTAGAAGTAAATACCTTTTCTTACGCCTTTGACGGTGAATTCGTGTTTGAAATCTTCACCTGTTGCAACCACGTTGAAACTGCGCTCTTCTATCCAATTGGTGGGAGAAAAGATCCAGCCTTTCAAAAGAATGACTATATCTGGCTCGTTGGAGAACACCAGATACTGAAAGTTCACAGATTTACTTCCAGAACTCAAGTACAACTCGTCCGGTAATGTTACATCGGTTGGGACGTAATAAATCATCGACAACACAACACTTGCCGATAAAAGAAGAAGAAACGTGAGGCGCATGGAAATCGCCTCACAGTTCGAGTGTTTCGCCTGGTTTCATGATGACGCATTTCACGCCCAGTTTTTCGACTTCTTCTTTGAATTTCGAAGGATCAGATTTGATAACGGGCCACGTATCGTAATGCATGGGAACCACCATTTTGGGTTGGATCATTTTCACGGCTTCGACCGCATCCCAGAGGTCCATCACGAAGTTACCACCTATGGGGAGGAAGGCTAAATCTACGTTTTCTCTCTTCAACAATTCCATATCTTTCGTCAATCCCGTATCTCCAGCATGGTAGATCTTTTTACCATTGATTTCGATCAGAAAACCGCAGGGATTACCTGCGTAAACTGGAAGATCACCTTCGACGATACTGGAACCATGCAGGGCTGGAGTCAGCTTGACGCTACCAAAATCGAAGGTGTACTTTCCACCTATGTGCATCGGGTGTGTACTCACACCATGTTTGGAGATATAACCGCACAACTCAAAGTTTGCAATGACGGTTGAACCGTCACGTTTTGCCAATGACACCGCATCACCCAGATGGTCGGCATGACCGTGCGTAACGAGTATGTAATCCACCTTGGGAACGTCTTGAAGTTTCACGGGAGATTGTGGATTGTTCGTGATGAACGGATCGATTATGATGCGTTTTTCTTCATGGATGATCAACACCGCAGCGTGTCCGAGGTATCTGATTTTCATTCGCATCACCTCCGGAATACATTTTATCATCAAACAGTTTTCCTTCCTTCAACGCTCGGTGATATCATTTTCTTGG
>CAYXCE010000232.1:0-2539 GCA_964463395.1 uncultured Pseudothermotoga sp. | reverse complement strand
GCTTTTACCAACCCCCGGGCTTCCCGTGAACCCGATCACGGGTGCCGTGCGCTCTGGCAAATCTTTCAAAACCTCTCTCGCTCTTTCGGGCTCGTTCTCTATGAGTGTTATGAGCTTGGCGATGTGTTTATGATCCACTCGTGCTCGTCACTCCTTCCAACACGTCTTTCACTTCCTGTACGATCTTCGAAAGGGGTGTGCCTGGTCCGAAGACCCTCACCACACCTATCTCGAGCAATTTTTGAACGTCGTCTGGGGGTATTATGCCCCCGACGAACACGGGTATGTCCCCTATTCCCTCTTTCCTCATCAGCTCGATGACTTTCTTGGAGAGCTGAAGGTGCGCACCGGAGAGGATGGAAAGACCTATCAGATCGACGTCCTCTTGGATGGCCGTTTTGACGATCTGTTCGGGCGTCTGTCTGAGACCGGTGTATATCACCTCGAAACCCGCATCGCGCAGGGCGTGCGCGACCACCTTCGCACCACGATCGTGTCCGTCCAAACCCGGCTTTGCGATCAAAATCCTGTATTTTTTCATCCATCACACCTCCTCAAATCAGCGTGCTCTCGGTGTACTCACCGTAGACCTCTCTCAGCACATCGGATATCTCGCCCAGCGTCGCGTAGCACTTCACCGCTTCGAACACGTATGGAACGATGTTTTTGCCTTCTTGAGCGGCTTGCTTCAATTCCTTCAGGGCGTTACTCACGGCGTTGTTGTCCCTCTGTTTTCGAAGCTGTCTGAGCGCTTCTTTTTGCTTTTCTTCGAGTGTTGGATCGACCTTCAAGATGTTCTCCACGGGTTTCTCTTCGCTCGTTTGGAAAGCGTTCACACCGACCACGATCTGCTCACCTTTCTCCACGGCGAGCTGTTGTTCGTACGCGCTTTTGTGTATTTCCTTTTGTACATAGCCGAGCTCTATCGCTCGAACCATGCCACCGAGTGAGTCGATCTTCTCTATGTACTCCCAAACCCTTTCTTCTATCTGGTTCGTCAGAGCTTCGATCGTGAAAGAACCGGCGAGTGGGTCCACGATGTCCGCCACTCCAGATTCGTAAGCGATGATCTGTTGAGTTCTCAAAGCCACTTGAACCGACTGTTCGGTTGGAAGCCCGAGCGCCTCGTCGTAAGAGTTCGTGTGCAGAGATTGTGTACCGCCCAGAACGGCGGCGAGCGCCTGTATCGCCACGCGGACGATGTTGTTCAAGGGTTGTTGTGCCGTGAGTGTGGAACCACCCGTCTGAGTGTGGAATCTCAACCTCAGCGCCTCTTGGTTGGTGACTTTGAAGCGCTCTTTCATGATCTTCGCCCAGATGCGTCTGGCGGCCCTGAACTTGGCGATCTCTTCCAAAAAGTTGTTGTGTGCGGCGAAGAAGAAGGAGAGCTGTCTTCCAAACACGTTGGGATCCAGTCCGGATTTGACGGCCGCTTCGACGTAGGCTATGGCGTCGGCGAAGGTGAAGGCGAGTTCCTGTACCGCGTTGGCTCCAGCCTCTCTTATGTGATAACCGCTGATGCTTATCGTGTTCCACTTCGGCATGTGCTTGGCGCAGAACTCGAAGATGTCCGTGACGATCTTCATCGAAGGTTCTGGAGGGAATATGTATGTGCCCCTGGCGATGTACTCTTTCAATATATCGTTCTGTATCGTGCCCCTCAGTTCATCGAGCTTCGCTCCCTGTTTCTGTGCGGCCACGGCGTACATGCTCAACAGGATCACCGCGGTGGAGTTTATGGTCATCGAGGTACTGACGTCTTTTAAGGGTATCCCATCGAACAGGATTTCTATGTCCTTCAGCGAATCCACAGCGACCCCGACGCGACCCACTTCACCTTCTGCGAGCGGATGGTCCGAATCGTAACCGATCTGCGTTGGGAGATCGAACGCGACGGACAGACCCGTCTGACCCTGTTGGAGCAGATACTTGAAGCGCTTGTTGGTTTCTTCCGCCGTGCCGAAACCGGCGTACTGCCTCATCGTCCAGAATCTTCCCCTGTACATCGTCCTCTGAACGCCGCGCGTGTAAGGATACTCACCGGGTAATCCAAGATCCCTCAGGTAATCCATTTCCGACACGTCGAGTGGTGTGTAGCACCTTTTGAATTCGTAACCCGAGCTCGAAATGAATTTCTCTTTCCTTTCGGGGAACTTCTTCAAATCCGCCTCCACTTGGGCTTGCCATTTTTCAAAAGCTTCATTGATACGCTTGAGCTCTTCTTTATCGTACATGCACTAACACCTCCGATTCTGAAATTTTCGAAAGTAGAAATGCACAGCAGCCTTTGAAATTCGTTTCGACCCTGCCGAGAGGTTTCACCATCACGTCCACGAAAGGTTCCACAGCTCTTTGAAGGAGCCATCTGTAGTGACCTTTGGGTTGCATACAACCTAAGGCCACGAACTTGAATCTCTCTTTCGCGTGCTCGAACAACCCTCTCACCTCAGAAAGATCCGGTGGAGAAAAATCCGCGAACCTCGTGCCAGGAGTGGGAACGAACACGTTCAGAACGATGCAGTTGAAGTTTTGTGAGAGG
>CAYXCE010000231.1:0-2544 GCA_964463395.1 uncultured Pseudothermotoga sp. | reverse complement strand
GGGATCTGAATGTGAACGTTAAAGCCGGTGATAAGATAGCAACGCTCGTTTCGCTCAGTTTGACACCGGTGAATTTGAAAAGAATAAAAAAGGTTCATCTCAATAAAGATCAAGTCGATGTCGAGGGTGAAGCGATACTCTTCGAAACGGGCGTGTTCGCACGCTTGCCCGAAGATATGCCTGAATCTGTAGCGCTGGCAGTACTCGATGTGGCGGGAGCCCCAATCCAAACAGCGAGGCTCGTTTCACCTTCCGACTTGGTGCTCGTCATCGGTGCTGGTGGTAAATCCGGTGTGCTCTGTTGTTATGTGGCGAAAAAATATGCAGGACCAACAGGTAGAGTCGTGGCTTTGGTACACTCGGAACGGTCCATCAAAGAACTGGAGAATCTGGGGTTTGCAGATGATGTTTTCGTTTCTGATGCTCAGGACGCTGTCGGTTCTTACGAAAAGTTTCTTCGGGTCACGGGAGGAAGGCTCGCAGACGTTGTGATCAACGTGGTGAATGTGCCAGATACCGAGATGACTTCCATACTCTGTGCTCGCGAGAGGGGAAAGGTTTATTTCTTCTCCATGGCAACGAGTTTCACCAAAGCCGCACTCGGTGCCGAGGGTATAGGCAAAGATGTGGACATGATCATAGGCAACGGTTATGCGAAAGACCACGCTGAGTTCGCTCTGAAGATCGTTAGGGAAAATCCAAAACTTTACGAATTGTTCTTGGAAAGGTACGGTGAAAAATGACGTTGCTCGACAATTTCACGGTTCATTATCAGAGTGAAAACGTTGCGAATCAACAACTGCTGCAAACATCGTTTCTGGAAGGACCATCTTTCAATTCCCTTGATTCTGGGACTTTCAACGTGTGTCTCTACACTTATGAAGGTGAACCACCGAAAATGCTGATTTCGCTCGCTGTCTTTGGTGAAGAGAGCTTAGAAGATTTTTTCAGCGAAGGTGTTGAGTTTGGAAAGGTCAAAAATTTCGGTGAGATCAACTTTCTTGAAAAAAGAGGTAAAGTTGCCATTCTGGATGTGACTTTGCTCAACGACGAACTAACGATCTTTCAGAATGGGCCACGTGAGTTGGTTTGTCTGATGGCTTACGAGAAGATCAGGATTTTGAATAGGGAGCAGCTCGCAAAACTCTTGGTCAAAGAATACTTCAAAAGGTTCTACAATTACGAAGCCGAGTACAGGGTGATGATCAAGGATGATTCTATAATTGATGTGTAAAGCACCTTCATGTATAATTTGATCTGCGAGGTGTGGTTCGTGGAGAATTTCATCTTTCATAACGAAACCAAGCTCGTTTTTGGGAAAGAAACTATAGGGAAGATCGGTGAGGAAATCAAGGCATCTGGAATAAAAAAAGTTTTGATGCTCTGTGGTGCTGGTTCTATAAAGAAGAACAGAGTCTATGATCAAGTCGTGGAATCTCTCAAAAAGAATCAGATTTCTTGGGTCGAGGTGTGGGGAGTCAAACCCAATCCCGTTCTTTCTAAAGTGCACGAGGCTATAGCAGTCGCCAGGAAAGAAAACGTTGAGGGTGTACTGGGAGTTGGTGGCGGTAGTGTCATAGACTCTGCAAAGGTTGTCGCCGCAGGTGTTGTTTATAACGGTGATATATGGGACGCCTTCATTGGCAGATACAAAGTGGAAAAGGCACTACCCATATTTGCGGTCTTGACTATTTCAGCCACCGGAACTGAAATGAACGGCAACGCAGTGATAACCAATGAAAAAACGCAAGAAAAATTCGCTGTCAGTTCGAAAGTGCTGTATCCGAAGGTTTCGATAATTGATCCTTCGGTCCAAGCGAGTTTACCGAAAGAACAGACTGTTTATGGTGCGGTGGATGCGATTGCGCACATTCTGGAATATTACTTCGATGGTTCGGATTCTTTGGCTCAAAATGAGATCAGTGAAGCGTTGATCAGAACGATTATGACTTGCACAGAACAGTTACTGAGTGATCCAAACGATTATGAAGCGAGAGCAAACTTTGCGTGGAGTGCGACATTGGCACTCAACGGTTTGACTGCGGCAGGTAGACGTGGTGGGGATTGGGCTTGTCATAGGATCGAACATTCTTTGAGTGCCTTGTACGATATAGCACACGGTGCAGGGCTTGCGATCGTCTTTCCTGCGTGGATGAAACATGTTTGGAAGCAAAAACCTGAACAGTTCGTCAGATTCGCCAAGAAAATTTTCTCTGTGTCCGGTGAAGGTGAGAGTGTGGTACTCGATGGGATAGAAACTTTCAAATCGTGGTTGAAAAAAATTGGAGCCCCAGTGTCTTTAAAAGATGTGAACATCCCAGCCTCAGATCTGGACAAAATAGTAGACAACGTTTTCAGAGGCAGCGGGACTTTGGGCCGACTCAAAAAGCTGAACAGAGACGATGTGAAGAGAATCTTGGAACTCGCACTTTGAAATGTGCGGAGGCGTGTCCGAACTGGCTAAGGAGCCGGTCTCGAAAACCGGTGGGCCGCGAGGCCCTTGTGGGTTCGAGTCCCACCGCCTCCGCCAGGAGAAGGTGATGA
>CAYXCE010000230.1:0-2553 GCA_964463395.1 uncultured Pseudothermotoga sp. | reverse complement strand
ATCTAAGCCAAAGACCTTTTGACCTTTTTCTGGTACAGGTAACATTTCACAAGGCAGGACGACTAAGTCATATCCTGGTTCGATGGTCTCCTGCACCATGAAAATCGCTAAGCCAGGACACTTCGAAACGCACACACCACAACCGGAACATCTCTCATAGTTAATCCTCGGTAGACTGTTTATGTTATCTGGAACCTCTATGGCTCCGGTGGGGCATGACGTCTGACAAGGATTGCACGGTATGTTTTCGAAGCACTCTATGATGGGTCTGAGCTTGCCAATGGGTCCGGTGTCGAGTTGGGGTTGCTTTGAATACGCCATCACAGGCTGGAAGAAAAACCTCGCAAGACCTTTCCGCACCTTTTCTGAAAATGGACCAGACCTGAATTCAGCGAGTTCTTTTTGAAGAGACGCTACCTCTGCAGAAAGATCAATTCCCAGCAAATCTTGAGTAATCGTCAAACCTGCTATACGACCTTCTATCATGGCCGTCGTTGCTTCTTCGATGCCTGCAAGATCACCAGCGACGAAGATGTGTCTCAGGTTCGTTCTCATGTTTTGATCTCTATAGGGCACAAATCCTCCAAGCTCTGCCACGTATTCGATTCTCACACCAGCCATCGCGGCAAGCTCGATCGACGGTACAAGACCCGTGGCAATACAGATCGCATCGACCGCGAATTCTTTCTCCGTTCCTTCTATGGGTTTGAATTCTTCATCCACTTGAACTACAATCGCCCCAACGACTCTATCTTCACCGATCGCCTTTTTGATCGTGTGCTTGAGTAGAACCGGTACACCAAATCTTTTGACTTTCCTCAAGTGCACATCGTAACCACCGACTCTATCCGCTATTTCCACGATCGCGGCAACCTCGGCACCTGCCTGCAACAACTGGTAAGAAACGATGAGCCCAATGTTCCCAGATCCAACCATGAGAAATCTTTTGGCAGGCAGCACCAAAAACTGGTTCATGAGCGTTTGCACAGCTCCCGCACCGTAGACACCTGGTAGGTGATTGTTCTCGAACTGTATGAACCTCTCTGAAGCACCGGTTGCCAGCAGAATGTATTGAGGCTGGACCTCAAAAACCACGTCGTTCCTTCGATCGTACAGTACCACAACATCTTCGTATATGCCAGTCACCGTCGTTTCGAGCATCACTTTCACATGTTCATTCAGCTGAGATTTCAATCGCTTCGCGATTTCAAAACCTCTAACCGAAGCGAAGAATCCCTCATGACCAAAGAATTTGTGAGTCTGTTTCACAAGTTGACCACCGAGCTCTACACCCTCATCCACGATGAGGGTTTCAACCCCTCTTTTCGACGCTTCTATTGCTCCACAAAGCCCCGCAGGTCCGCCACCGACAACGAGCAACTGTGTTTTCACCATACGACATCGCTCCTACCGAACTGCCTTTGAACTCTCATACCTTCCTTCACCGGTGTGATGCACACTCTGATGTTGGGTTCACCGTCCACGATCATGAGACATGAAGAACATTTACCTATGGCGCAGAAAAAACCTCTGGGCTTGCCCTGTTCGGTCTCCCCAAAAATATCGATACCGTTTGCGATCAACGCCGACGCAATAGTTTCACCCTCCAAAGCTTGCAACTCTTTTCCTTCAAAATAAAACTTTATAGACTTTGCTGTTTTTCTCTCAAGTATGGGATGTTCGACTATTCGTCTCAACGTCTCGACCCCCACTATAGATGAATTGGCTTGTCCACAATACCCTCCACCGCGCCGAGTAACATTTCGCTCAACGTTGGATGGGGATGGATGACCCTTTCAAGTTGTTCTGCCGTCAAACCGTTTTTGATCGCGATCGCTGCTTCCATGACGAGCTCTGTCGCGTAAGGGCCGACGATGGTGGCACCGAGGATTTTCCCCGTTTTGGCATCGGCGATGAACTTGGCGAAACCGTCCTTTTCCAACATGGTCCTGGCTCGGCCGTTGGCTGTGATGGGAAAGGAGAAGGTCTTCACACTCGACGGATCAACATCCCTCTGCTTGATGCCAACGCTTGCCACCTCAGGATCGGTGAAAATCACGTTCGGTACGGCTGAATAGTCCATTTCCACCTTTTCTCCGCAGATGTTCTCAGCGGCTACAATCGCTTCGTACATAGCAACGTGAGCGAGCATGATCTGACCCCTGACGTCACCCACAGCGTAGATGTTCGGTACACTCGTGCGCATTGTTGCATCTGTTTTGATACCCTTTTCTATAGCGATACCTAAAGCTTTTACGTCTTCGGTGATCCTCGGTCTTCTACCCACCGCAACGATGATTTTCTCAGTTTTTTTCTCCAACTGTCCTTCTTTCGTTTCTATGACGGATCTATAGCCGTTCTCGACCGGTTGGATCGAAATCAGCTTGGAAGATTCGTATATCTCAACACCCTTTTTCTTGAGAGACTTCGCAACGATCTGTGCGGCATCCGTATCTTCGTTTGGAAGAATGTGCTCGAGCAACTCTACCACGACAACCTTCACATTCAAACTCGAAAAGAATGTCGCTAACTCGACACCGATCACACCACCAC
>CAYXCE010000229.1:0-2558 GCA_964463395.1 uncultured Pseudothermotoga sp. | reverse complement strand
TACTTCTATTTCCAAACAAGTACGATAGCAACAATTATATAGCACCTAATGTGACTTATAAACTTCCTATTTCCAATTTGTATTCCTTCAAAATCACACCACCTGAAGGCAAGGAATTCATTCAGATCATCGCGAGTACCAGTTATATACCCATCATTCAACAGCTGAGAGAACTCGGCACGACCAAGACGTTCCCAGAGCTCACGACGGATCCAGAAAATTACGTTCAAAAACAAATCCTACCCTACCTCACGGGTGAGTGGGCGAGCGACATAACCTATTTCTACGTCGGTAGGGCGCCAAGAACAGGTGTCGTCCAACTCGAATCTAACCCCACCGGTGCACACGTGTATGTGGACGGAAAATATCTTGGGAGAACTCCCGCGAGGATCGAATTGGATGAAGGTCAGCACTTTGCGACGTTCTATTGGCAAGACCAAGTTTTGGTGGAGACGTTCTTCGTCACCGCAGGAAGAACGATCGTCGTGACGGCGAACTTCTTGAGAAAAACGATGCTCAACGTTCAAACCACTCCACCCGGTGCACAGATATATCTGAACGGGAACTATGTCGGTGTGAGCCCATTACAGATCGAAGTACAACCTGGTGTACACACAATTTTGGCTACGATGCCTGGTTATGCACCAGTACAACAGTCTGTTACCGTTGCTCCGGGTGAGACGAAAACGGTGAGTTTGGTGTTGAATCCAGAGCAAGCAAGGCTGAACATATTCACCAGCCCTGTGGGCGCTTCGATCTACATAGACGGTCAATACAGAGGTACCACGATTTCGGCTGGCTTGAGTTTGTCTCTGGCACCTGGCACTTACACGATCGTTGCGAGGATGTCTAATTACCAAGATGCGTCAGTCACGGTGACTCTGAATCCGGGTGAAACGAGGTCGGTAACACTCACGCTGGCTCCCATAGTTAGAAAAGGTACGCTCAACATATTCACCAACCCAGTCGGAGCATCCATATACGTCGATGGAAACTACGTTGGCGTTACTCGAACGACCGGTCTTTCGGTGCAGGTGGATCCGGGTATGCACACGATCATCGCGACGATGGATGGTTATCAGGATACGACTGTGACAGTGAATGTTGGCTCAGGTGAGACCAGAAGGGTTGATATAACCTTGCCACCGATCATTAGAACAGGTTTTCTGATCATTCAAACCACTCCAACGAACGCCTCAGTGTACGTTGACGGAAGATATGTTGGTGTGGCAGGTTCAGCTGGCTTGAGAGTCGAGGTCGATGCCAACGTGGTTCACAGAGTTGTTGCAAGCTTACCAGACTACGAGGATGCTTCAATTGAAGTCCAAGTTGCCCCAAACGAAACGAGGACTGTGAGATTGACGCTCGAACCTATCAGCAAAGTTGGCACCGTGAACATAAGTAGCACACCTTCCAACGCACTCGTTTACATCAACGGCTATTTGAAAGGTATCACACCACTCAGAATCGATCTCGACTATGGAACGTATCAACTCGTCGTGCTCAAAGGTGGTTACTACGCAGAAGTTCTCACCTTGAGAGTGGACAAAAAGAATGTGAGCGTATCCGTCACACTCAGGCCCATACAATGATTGAAGGGGGCACAAGCCCCCTTCAATCTTGTCTCACGTCGATGATCGAAACGTTCGGGATACCTTCTAAAAGTTTTCTTTCAAAACTTTCCCTGTTGAGAGACGGCTTGACCTTCACCACGACACTGTACTCTTCTTCAGATTTTTCGCAAGTGCTCACGGCGATCACGTCTGCACCACATTGATGCATCAAATTCAGAATCCTCGCAAGGATACCAGGAACATTCTGAACCTTGAAAACGTATCTGAATCCCTTCTCACGAGCTCCCAACATGTTGATGAACACTTTGAATATATCAGTTTCAGTGATGATACCTACGAGCTTTTCTTCTTCCATCACCAGGAGTGAACCGATCTTTTTGTCTGCCATGATCTTGGCGGCCTCTTCTATCGGTGTGTTAGGATGAACGTGAACGACATCTTTTTTCATGATCTGCTTCACTTTCAATTTGCTGAGCAGTGTGGTGAGCTCCCAGACATCTAAAGTCGTTGCCTGGGATGGTGAGGCTTTCAATAGATCCTTTTCAGCGACTATGCCAATAACCTTGTCATCCTTGACGACGGGGAGTCTTCTCACACCTTTGGCCCTTATGATCTCCATCGCCTCATAGAAAGTTGTTTCTGGAGATACGGTGATGACATTCGTCGTCATGATGTCCTTGACGAACATACCTTTATCCCCCTCTCCCAGTGATACTTTGCTCCTGTGGAGATTCAAAATCTTCACTACTTTTGAACTTAGTTATGTTAATTCTGATCTTTTGCAACGCTGATTGTATTGTACTGATCGATTTTTCAACAGTGGAAAGTTTGACCTCGATATCTGAAAAAATTTTTGCAGCTTTGTCCAACAATTGTTTGTATTTTCCAACATCACCAAGTTCTTTCAAGTGCATGTATCTCTCAGCAATCATGCTTGCCACAAAAAACACTTCTTTATAGCTGCAAACATGAACTCCTGAGCGT
>CAYXCE010000228.1:0-2572 GCA_964463395.1 uncultured Pseudothermotoga sp. | reverse complement strand
GGTGAGTCCTCCTAATAAGGGGACCAACGTTGTGAACCCGCTCTATTACGGAGCGCTACTTTACAAGAAAGATTCCTCGGCAGTGGCGAGCAACTTTGGACTCGATCGTTTCGTCGTCGATGCGATGAAATCGCATCTGTTGTATTATCTCGAAGCACTTGGTCCTATTCACAGAGAAGTTTTGGTCGGCTCGGATCTACTGAAGAAGCTCGAAGGAACTGTCAGGAAAGATGTCAGATACCTCGTTGCCGTGGGCAGTTCTCCTCCAGCTTCGATCGACGTTGGTCGAACCCAAATGGAACTGTTCTATCCAGAGCTGGTCGCTGGAAAAGGCGACGGAGTGGTGAGTCAAGACAGTGCGTTTCTGGAAGGGACTCAGAATGTGGCCTTGAGGGGATCTTTCTTCGATTGTTATCTCGACCCAAATTTTCATGAGGTTCTCAAGAAATTTCTCACTCAAGCCTTGACGGAAATACCAAGATACAGGGAAGAAACTTATCCTGAAAGATCACCCCAAGCTCAGCAGACTGAGAAGGTGGTCCAACCGCAGACTGGTGTGCGAGCTACGACTCAGACTCAACAGGCGGAACAAGCGATCGTTCAGAGACGTGTGATCCTACCGAGTAGGTTCGAGCGTTCTCAACTTTTGGTGAAACTCGAGACGCTCAATTTGAGAAACGTTGTTGGCATACATTCTTTCAAAGGCAAACTCTACTACGTTCTTGCCGATGGTTTGTACAGCGACGGCAGAAGAATACACTCTGGCAGTGTACGGTACGTTCACACGGTTGAATCGGGTATAGGTTTCGTGTCCGGCGAGAGGGCGTATTTCTTCAACGGTACCAAGATCACGGACCTTGGCAAGATAACCTTGATGGGTGTGGAAGATGTCCTCGTCACCGAGAATGCGGTATTTGCAATTCTGAAGGGAAGAGAAAATTTGATATTTGCTCGTTGGGAAAACGGTTGGAAAGAAGTTCAAAGTCTTTCAGGTATTTATGGAAAATTCATCGATGGTTCGACGAATCTGTTGATGACAAACAAGGAGATCTACGAGGTTTCTGGTGGAAGATTGAGAAAGATCTTTGACTCGTCGCAACTCAAGCTCGATGGCCGATCTGTAGATTTCAAGAGCTGTCTTTTGGCTTCCGATCTTCTGCTCCTCGGACTCAGAGGTTACAGCCTCGCGGTTTACGATCTGAGAACTGGAACCTACACCTGGGGAGCGGAAGGATGGATCGATCCAGAAAGGCTCGTTTTGGCAAACAACATGGTCTTGGTTCAAGGAGCATCTACGCTGTTCGTTTTTGATCTGCCAAGACTGAGTTTGAGAGATGTTTATCAGAGTTTTCCAACGAGGATCGATGGTCTCGCCGCAATCGGTGATAGGATCTATGTGCTTTCAGAATCGCGCGTCGAGGTGTATAAATTCAGATGAAGGGATATCGTGTGGGTAGAGTTTTCATTTTCTTGGTCTTGTTATCGAGTGTTGTTCTTGCGGGTGCCATGGAATACTACAATTCTGCCTTGAACGCGTACGCTCAGGGTGACTACAAGCGCGCCCTCGAATGGTTCGAAATGGCTTTGAAGCTTGAGCCAAGGATAGAGTCGTACGATCCGCTCGTGAAATTGAGAATGGGTATCTGCGCGTTCATGATCAACGATCATGCGAAAGCCAAGGCGTACCTTGAGCCTTACGAATCCAGCAACGCCGTTGCGGCGAGCATTCTCAAAATCATACGTGAGGGCACGAAGGTCACGGAGGAATGGATGGAGTGGCTCTGATCGAGAATACCAACGTCGATGCCGGTCCAAACCCAGCCGAGCAGAAGGCAAGCACCCGTGTTGCTCGTCATTGGTGTGTTCATCGCGAGTTTCAGTGTGGCCTTCTTGATGTTGAGATTTTTGAAGAGGAAGAAAAGGGTCATCGAACAGAAAGAAATCACAGTTGAAGAGAAACTCGAACGCCAACTCGAGGAGATTGGAATAGTCTCTGAAGGTGTAACGAGTGATAAGAGGATCATAAATTTTGAAACCGACGAAGAGTTGCAGAAATTGGAGGCACAAATAGATAGTATAGTTCAAGAAATAATCTCGAGAGAGAGCGAGAAGAAGGAAGCAGATCTGGTCGTTGGCGAAGATCCATTCGACATTTTAAAGAGGATGGAAGAGAAAGAAAAGTATAACGAAGAGGACGCCAAGCTCCTATCACAGATCATGCAGCAGCTCGTCAATAACCCGGTAGATAAACTAGACGAGTCGGACGAACAGGATCGATCTTGACGAGGAAGAACTCTCCTTGCCTCCCGACGACGGTGCCCAAGAGATCGCACCCCATCTTTCTGAGCAAAGCACCGTTGGTGAAATGTTCGGAGATTTTCACGGAAAATCCAGTTACGTCGATGTCTTCGTAGATTCTCAACTTTGTTCCATCGATCAGTTCGCCTTCCAGGCTGACTCGATCCGTTTCGATCCTGACTGGCATGGAGAACGATGACGAATCCCATTTTTCAATCCCGCACAGATGATCGTTGACCTGTTTGACCACACCGACAAAACGATTGTTTTCTGG
>CAYXCE010000227.1:0-2591 GCA_964463395.1 uncultured Pseudothermotoga sp. | reverse complement strand
CACCCATGGTGAGGTTGAGGACAGAACCGAGAGTGTTTGTGAAGCTTGAAAGGAACAATCCTTGGGGCAGCGTGAAGGATAGACCTGCCCTGTTCATGATAGAGGCTGCCGAAAGCCGAGGTTCAATAAAGAGTAAGATCATCGTGGAGCCGACCAGTGGCAACACGGGAATAGCCCTCGCCGCCATAGGGATTTTGAAAGGCTACAGAGTCGTTCTGACCATGCCTGAGAGTGTCAGCCCAGAACGGGTTAAATTCCTGAAAGGCTACGGGGCGGAAGTCGTGCTGACACCCGCGGAACTCGGGATGAGCGGGGCGATGAAGAGGGCGTGCGAGTTAGCAGAAGAACTCGGCGCGTACATGCCGAACCAGTTCGAAAACCCTTACAACGCACTTTCACACGAGCTGACGACCGCTCGAGAGATCCTTTCTCAAATGGACTACAAGCTGGACGTTTTCGTTGCGGGTGTTGGCACCGGTGGAACCATCAGTGGGGTGGGGAGAGTTCTGAAAAAACTCTATGCAGACAGAGTAAAGATCGTGGCGGTGGAACCTGCATCTTCTCCGGTACTATCGAAAGGTATATCCGGAAAACACCGCATCCAAGGCATAGGTGCCGGATTCGTCCCGAAGATCTTGGATCTTTCCGTGATTGATAGAATAGAGACAGTCGAGGACGAGGAAGCTTTTCAAATGATGAGATTCTTGATGAAAAAAGAAGCGCTCGCCGTGGGCATCTCGAGTGGTGCGAACGTTGCGGTCGCTATCAAGCTTGCGAAAGAATTCCCTGCCGACGCGCGAATAGTGACCATCGCTCCGGATGGATTGGACAAGTATTTGAGCTTGATGGAATGAAGGGCGCCTATCTTTTGATCATCGAACTCGATCGCGAAATCACGATAGAAAACAGATGGAACTTAAAAGCTGGCCTCTACGTGTACGTCGGCTCGGCGATGAGTGGGTTGATCCAAAGAATTTCGAGACATATGAAGAAGGACAAGAGGGAGCACTGGCACATCGATCATCTCTTACGGCACGGCAAGATATTGAGCGTGATAATGTTTCCTTCCGAAGAGAGGTTGGAGGAAGAGATTTCGAGATACCTCTCCAGGGTGTTGGATGGACCGAGAGGGTTCGGTTCGAGCGATCTGAAGGTGAGGACGAATCTGTACAAGATCGAGAAATTGGGCGAATTTTTCGAGTTGTTGGGTGAGTTCGTTCAAAATGTTCATGAAAATGGGGTGAGATGAATTGAACAAGCTATTGAAATTGGGAGATTGGCGCGATCTGTTAGATCTGTTCGAAAAAAGACAGCACGTCGTGCTGGGTTTGATGTCTGGAACTTCGGCCGACGGTTTGGACATAGCTCAGGTGAAATTTTCCTGGGAAAAGCAACTCAGTTTCGAATTCATCAACGCGGTGACTGTGAGTTACGAGAGATCCTTCAGAGAGAAGATCTTGAGAGCCTACGATAAAAGATTTTCCGACGTGGAATATTTGACGATCCTCAACTTTGAGATCGCGCGGGAGCACGCGAAGATGGTGAAAAACTTTGATTTTCAGTGTGATTTCGTCGCGTACCATGGACAAACGGTTTGGCACGCTCCGGATCGTTGCGCCACGTTCCAGCTTGGAGAGCCAGACGTTTTGACCGTCGAGTTGAAGAAACCCATCGTTCACGGTTTTCGAACCAAAGACGTCGCGCTGCGCGGAGAAGGTGCGCCCATAAGTGCGTACTTCGACTGGTTCTTCTTGATGGGTGGAGATCCTTCCACCGCCGTTTTGAACGTCGGGGGCATAGCGAACGTCACAGCGGTCGATCAACTGGGGAACCTCATCGCCTTCGATACGGGCCCGGGAAACTGTCTGATAGATATCGTCGCTCAGAATTTTTTCGGTAGAGATTTCGATGAAGGCGGTTCTCTATCGAGAAATGGAAGAATCAATTACGAACTTCTGTCGAAGATGTTGGAACACGAAAGAGGGTACATCTCGCGAAAGCCGCCGAAAACCACCGGTAGAGAAATTTACAACATGAATTTCTTGGAGAAGTTGGGAGCATTGAAATTGCTGCACCCGGCAGATCTGCTCAGAACCATGGTTGCGTTCACTACCCGCATGGTGAGAGAGAACCTTTCGTTGCACCTGCCACACGTTAAGAAACTCATCGTTACCGGCGGAGGCGCTTACAATCAAACTCTTTTGGAAGATCTGAGGCAGCTCAACTTCGAAGTGAAAGTTCCGGAGAAAGCGTTGATAGACTTCCGCGAAGCGATAGCGATAGCCTTCCTTGGAGAGTTGTTCGTCAGAGGGTTGGCGCCATCGAAGACTGTGACCGGTGCGGTGAGGAGCTGTGTCATGGGCAAGCTCTCTCTGCCGTGGTGAACCATGATCGAAGAGGCGCCGAAGAAAAAGTGCGTTCTGTGTGGTTTCGAATCCAACCAGATCAGCTCATCCATAAAGGTGTGTGTCGAATGCCTCAGGAAAAATCCGAAAGAAGCACTCATCTTCTCCAGAAGATCGCGTGAAAGATGGCGCCACTCGATCGGCTTTCCCATCGCACCACCTCGAGGGGGTAAAAGGTGTCATTTC
>CAYXCE010000226.1:1104-2610 GCA_964463395.1 uncultured Pseudothermotoga sp. | reverse complement strand
ATTTACAGGGCGATGTTTTTGCAGGTGCGGGAGATGCCCTATATAGAAGCTGCGCAAGCTTACGGTGCGAAAGGTCGAAGAATAATCTTCCAGTACATGTTGCCGCGAATCGTTCCGATGCTCATTCCAACCTTCGTCATAGAAGTACCCGCTTTCGTCTTCTTGGAAGCCACTTTGGCTTTCTTGGGAATTTCGGATCCGGTCATACCCACGTGGGGAAAGATACTGTACGATGCCCAGAGCAAGGGAGCTCTGTACATGGGACATTACTACTGGGTTGTAATACCTTCAGTGCTGTTGATCGTCACAGGTTTGGGTTTTTCGATGCTCGGTTTCGCCCTCGATAGAATCTTCAATCCGAGATTGAGACGGATGTGAAAGCATGGCGAAGAACGAAGTGCTGCTCGATGTGAGGAATTTGAAACTGTATTATCAAACCACGAGGGGCCCCGTTCAGGCTGTCGACGACATAAGTTTCACTCTAAAACGAAACAGTTCCCTCGTTTTCATAGGCGAATCGGGATGTGGAAAGACCTCCTTGAGCAAAGCTATTCTAAGGCTCCTTCCAAGGAATGTGGCGGAGTACAGCGGACAAGTCTATTTTGACGGTGTGAACGTGATGGAATACGACGATGAAAGGTTCAGAAAAGAGATACGCTGGAAGAGGATGGCTTTCATTCCACAGGCTGCCATGAACGCTTTGAATCCAGTTGTGAAAGTGGAAGATCAAATATCCGAACCTTTGATCGTCGGAGGATTGGTGAGCACAAAAGAGGAAGC
Source organism: uncultured Pseudothermotoga sp. (assembly GCA_964463395.1). Lineage (GTDB taxonomy): Bacteria > Thermotogota > Thermotogae > Thermotogales > DSM-5069 > Pseudothermotoga_A. Next base: position 1,830 of record CAYXCE010000226.1, on the reverse strand, counting down.
TTTAGAAAAGGTTAAAGAAGCGCTCCGCATAGTGGGTTTTCCTCTGCAGTTCATGAAACGCTATCCCTTCGAGTTGAGTGGTGGAATGAGGCAGAGGGCGATAATAGCCATGGCGCTGGCCGCAAAACCAGATTTGGTAGTTCTCGATGAGCCAACTTCGGCGCTGGATCTGTTGACCCAAGCGAACATAATGAACGAATTGAAAAAGATAAAGAAAGAATACGGTCTAACCTACATACTGATAACCCACGACGTCGGTACGGCGAGCGAGATCTCCGAGAACGTCGCAGTGATGTATGCAGGACAGATACTCGAGTATTCAGATGCGGAAAGATTCTTCAGCAACCCGTTGCATCCGTACTCTGAAAAGCTTTTAGAGAGTATACCGAGGCTGAAACAGAGGAGAAACGTGTTGGGATACATACCTGGTCAACCTCCAAGCTTGATCAACCCACCAAAGGGATGTAGATTCGCAGAAAGGTGCCACAAGAGGTTCTCGAAGTGCGATCAGGATCCGCCCACTTACGAACTCGACGGAAGATTCGTGAAGTGTTGGCTCTACGAGAGAGGTGAATGAGATGGAAAACAGCGTTCTGTTGAACATAGAGAGTTTGAAGGTTTACTACGAGTTGAGAAGGTTTGGGTTCATACACGCTGGTTACGTGAAGGCTGTAGACGATGTGTCTCTAACGCTCAGGAAAGGTGAAGCGTTGTCGATCGTTGGAG
>CAYXCE010000226.1:0-1094 GCA_964463395.1 uncultured Pseudothermotoga sp. | reverse complement strand
GGTTAAACCGTTCTCAGGAAAGATAACGTTCGATGGAAAGGATCTCACCCAGTTGGATGGGAACATGAAGCTTTGGTATTCTTCGCAAGTGGGTTTCGTGCAGCAAGATCCCTACGGTGCTCTGCCACCGTTCATGACCGTAAAGAAAATCTTACAGGAGCCGATGTTGATACATGGAATAAGAGATCCGAAAGAACAGATGTACAGAATGGTGAAGATTCTAACGGAGCTGAAGATGACCCCCGTTGAGGACTTCCTTGGAAAATTTCCACACATGTTGAGTGGCGGACAGCAACAGAGAGTGGTCATAGCGAGGGCGACCATACTCAATCCGAAGTTGATAGTGGCGGATGAGCCCGTTTCAATGCTCGATGCGTCCGTCAGGGTTGAGATACTCCAACTTTTAAGGCAGCTGCAGAAAGATCACGGCATCGCTCTGATATACATAACTCACGATTTGTCCACTGTGAGCTATTTCTCAGAGAGGATAGTCGTGATGTACGCTGGCTGGATAGTAGAGGAAGCGCCAGCACAAGAGTTGGTGGAAAATCCACTCCATCCGTACACGAAGGCGTTGTTTGAAGCCATATCCGATCCTGACGCCGAGAATTTGAAAACTTTCAAAAGGGTGCCAGCGGGAGAACCACCGAACCTGGTCAACCCACCCAGCGGATGCAGGTTCCATCCCAGGTGCGAATCGAGAATAGAAGGGTTGTGCGACAAAGAGAAACCTGTCTATTTCTGGCCAGAAGATCAGCACAGGGTTCTCTGCTGGTTGTACGAGAAAAGATGAACTTCAAATCGAAGATTTTCTTGGGAGGTTCCCTGCTCGTTGGGAGTTGGTTGATCGTTGTTCTGATGTTTTTGAGGATAATACCTCTGTCGTTCGTCTTATCCTTCGTTGTTTATGCTGCGTCCGTTGCGGGTTTGTTCATAGGCATGCTTGGAATCTTCGAGTACGTCAGAATTCAGCGGCAGCGGAGGAAGAAAGGCGAGCCCGAAGACAGAGAAATGTAGATCACTTTTCTCGTCCGGGCAGAACTGTCCAAGAAAGCTTGAAAAGTCTTGTCGCTTCGAACTTCGAAGAGCACGAA
>CAYXCE010000225.1:1161-2614 GCA_964463395.1 uncultured Pseudothermotoga sp. | reverse complement strand
GAATCCTTCCAGGGAGAAGGGGTCTCCGAAAGATCTAACGTGGCAGGACATCAAAAAGGTTCGCAAGTTCTACGACGAATTGAAGGGGAGGTATCGAGATGCCCTGAGGTAGGAAGAAAGTTTTGACACCCGCATTGGAAGACTACTTGACTGTGATTTACGAGATTCAGCAGAAACAACCCGCGGCGAGGATCAGTACCATAGCAAGAAAGGTGGGTGTGAGCCTTCCCAGTGTGACCAATGCGGTCAGAAGGCTGGCGGATCTTGGTTACGTCGAATACGAGAAGTACGGTTTGATCGTCCTCACTCAGCGCGGAAAGAGAAAAGCCCAGAATCTGTACTCACTACAGAAACGCATCAAGAACTTTTTCCATTACGTACTCGGTATTTCCATGGACGTCTCTGAAAAGCTCTCCAGACATCTTTCGCACTATCTGACTGCAAGGACGCGTGAGAGGATAAAAGATTTCTACAAACTCGTCATCGATTTCACCGAGGACAAGGCGAAGCAGTTGAAAGAGTTCATCCAAGAGAGTCGTAAATTGGTTAACGTGACGGAGCTTCCTGAGGAGGTGCTTGAAGATCTGAAAGCGATGGAGAAGGAAGTTGAGGAAGAAGAAGAGGGTGACTGAACGTGGCGAACGTTTTGGTCACCGGAGGCGTTGGATTCATAGGATCACACCTCGTGGACGCGCTGCTTCGGAATGGTCACAGGGTCGTCGTGGTGGACAATCTCAGCAGTGGAAGAATCGAAAATCTCAACAGGCAAGCGTTGTTCTATCAACAGAGTGTCGAAGACGAGGAGATGATGGAAAGAGTCTTCATGCTCCACAGGTTCGATTATGTCTTCCACCTCGCCGCACAGGCGAGCGTGAGCGTTTCAGTGAAGCAACCGACCAAAGATGCCATGACGAACGTGATTGGCAGTCTCGTTCTGCTCGAAAAGAGTGTCAAATACGGTGTGAAAAAGTTCATCTTCTCCTCCACAGGCGGTGCGATATACGGAGATGACGTGCCTATCCCAACGAGTGAAGAAATCGTTCCAAGACCGATCTCTCCGTACGGTATCGCCAAAAGGAGTGTGGAGATGTACCTCGATTTCTTCAAGAGGGAGAAGGGTTTAGATTACGTGTCTCTGCGCTATGGTAACGTTTACGGCCCAAGGCAAGATCCCAACGGCGAAGCCGGCGTTGTGGCCATATTCACTTCGAGGATGTTGAAGAACGAGGAAGTTTACATCTTTGGAGACGGCGAGCACGTGCGAGATTATGTTTATGTTGCGGATGTGATCGAAGCGAACTTGCTCAGTATGAAACCTGAGATCAGCGGCATCTTCAACATCGCCACGGGCGTTGGTACCACGGTGAACCAGTTGTTCAAGATGCTCGCCGAATTAACTGGTTATTCGAAACCTCCGATTTACACCGAGCCGAGGAAGGGAGATCTGAGAAAG
>CAYXCE010000225.1:0-1151 GCA_964463395.1 uncultured Pseudothermotoga sp. | reverse complement strand
TGAGAAAGAGCGTTCTGGATTGTTCGAAAGCTCAAGAGGTGCTCGGCTGGAGAGCCAAGACCGATTTGAAAACAGGTTTAGCCCTCACGGCGGAATATTTCAAATCCGGAGGGTGATAGTCCACGCAGAAAGGTACACCACTCGCCGAGAGGATGAGACCGAAAGATTTAGATGAATTGGTCGGTCAAGACCATGTGCTCGGAAACAACGGTATTTTGAGGCGGGCACTCTCCTCAGGTTCCATTTTCTCTTGCATTCTTTATGGTCCACCAGGTTGCGGTAAGAGTTCGATCGCTGAGTTGATCAAAAAGTACGTCGATGCTGAGTTCTATTCACTCAGTGGTTCTCTGCACGGTGCTGCCGAGATCAAGCAAGTGCTCAACAGGGCGCAGGAACTGAAAAAGTATGGTAGGCAGACCGTGCTTTTCATAGATGAAATACACAGACTCAACAAAGCTCAACAGGATCTACTCCTCTCTCGAGTCGAGGACGGCACCATCGTGTTGGTGGGTGCCACCACGGAAAATCCATCCTTCGAGATCATCGCCCCTTTGCTGTCGAGATGCAGAGTCATCCAGCTCAAATCGCTTTCTCAGCAGGACCTTGTGAAAATCATGAAGCGCGCGCTCGAAAAAGATGAACTGCTCCGTCAAAGCAACATGGAAATCGAAGAAGAGGTGCTCTCTCAGATCGCAAGGGAGTCCAATGGCGATGCGAGGTACGCTTTGAACACACTCGAAACACTCATCGAGGCGGTGAAGACCAGAGGCATGAAGAAGCTTCGTTTGGAAGATCTTGCAACACTCGTCGCTTCAAAACAATTGGCCTACACCCGAGAAAACCATTACGATCTCGCCTCGGCGTTCATCAAGAGTCTGCGTGGAAGTGACCCAGACGCAGCACTGTATTACATGGTCAAGATGCTCGAAAATGGGGAAGACCCCATGTTCATCGCACGCAGAATGATCATCTTAGCGAGCGAAGACATCGGCTTAGCAGACCCATTCGCCCTGATCGTGGCCGTGAGTGCCGCACAGGCCGTTGAGTATGTAGGTATGCCAGAATGCGCTTTGAATTTGGCCGAAGCTGCTGTATACCTTGCGTGCACACCGAAGAGCAACTCCGTCTACGAGGCACTCTCGAGGACAAAG
>CAYXCE010000224.1:0-2629 GCA_964463395.1 uncultured Pseudothermotoga sp. | reverse complement strand
CCTTACTACTGTCTCGATACGCACACACGAACCCCAGAGATCGTCCTCATACCAAAAGCTCTGTGGGACAAACTGACGCCCGAAGAGAAGATCATCTTCAAGACGGCCGCTTGGGCATCGGCGCAGTATCAAAAATATCTGTGGAAGAAGATGGAAGAAGAAGCGCTCGCAGCTGTTGAGAAAGGCGGGGCCAAGATCTTCAAACCAGATGTCTTAGCTTTCCAAAAACTCATGCAACCTGTTTACGACAAATTCCCACAGTACAAAGATCTGATACAAAAAATTCAAGCCGTCAAGTGATTGAAGGCTGGGCGCAGATGCGCCCAGCTTTTTGGAGTGATGTGCGGTGAGAAAAGTTTTGGAAAAATTGCTACACTGGGTTGAAAGCATCGTCGTTTATTCTTCCATCGTGGGTTTGATGTTCATGGTTGTGATAGTTTTTTACCAGGTGATCGGGAGGTACTTTCTCAATAGGCCTCCCAGATGGACGGAAGAGATCGCACTGGTCGTGATGATCTGGATCGCCATGCTCGGTGCAGGGGTCGGCTTGAAGAACGACATCCACATGCGCGTCGAAGTTTTCATGTCTGTCTTTCCCAAGGCTCTTCAAAAGTTCGTCGAAATCGTCATCATGGTGATGATAGGATATTTCGGTATCCAAATGACTCGCTACACACTGATCATGGTCCAAAGACTACCGAACAGGTTGGCTGCGACGCGCTTGCACGTTTCTTGGATGTACCTACCGGTGGCGGTCTGCGGTGTTCTCCTAACCATGTGCGCTGTGCTGAAAATATTTCAAATGTTGACGAGCATGAAGGGTGAGGGAAAACAATGAAGAAAATTCTTTCATACATTTTCGGTGCCTTCATAATCCTCCTTCTTGGAATACTGCTCGCTTTCATGTTGAAGTTGCCCATCGTGCGGGGCTTCTCTCGCGAAGAAGGAGGAAGGATTGTTCTCTTCACTTCTTTCGTGCTTTTCATGATGGTTAGAATGCCGATAGCTTTCTGCTTGAGCATTTCTGCCCTACTAACTGCGATGTATTTGAATCTTCCAATCATGGTCATCTTCCAGAGAATGAGTGCGGGAATAAACGCCTTCTCCCTGATAGCCATTCCATTCTTCATACTCGCAGGCCAGATCATGGCTGAGGGTGGCATAGCTCAAAAAATCGTCGAGTTTTCGAACATATTGATCGGTCGCGTGCGCGGTGGGCTCGCGATGGTGAACATCCTGGCGAGCATGTTCTTCGGTGGCGTGAGTGGTTCCTCCGTGGCGGACACTTCTTCTATTGGAGCTTTCTTGATCCCGATGATGGTCCAACAAGGTTACGATAGAGATTTCTCGATCGCAGTTACGATCACTTCTTCAACGCTCGGCATCATCATACCTCCCAGTCACAACATGATCATATACTCCCTCGCGGCGGGTGGCGTTTCGGTCGGCGCACTGTTCATGGCTGGCTACATTCCAGGTATAATGGTCGGTTTAGCCCAGATGGTTGTCGCATACATCATCTCGGTGAAGAGGAATTACCCTATTGCCGGTAAAGTTGGGTTCAAAGAAGCCCTCATCATAACTCGAGACTCGATCCTCGGCCTTTTGGTCGGAGTGATCATCATCGCAGGGATCATCTTCGGTGTGTTCACGGCTACTGAAGCCTCCGTGGTGGCTGCAGTTTACGCTCTCTTCATCACCGCCTTCATATACAAAACCATGAACTTTAGAAAACTGATCAAGACCTTCCAGAACACCGCAGTGGTCATCGCCATGGTACTGTTCATCATAGCGAGCTCTTCCGCCTTCGGCTATCTGTTGGCCTATTTGAAAGTGCCAGCGGTCGTTGCGAGTGCTCTGACGGGCATCACAACGAACAAATATGTGCTTTTGCTACTCATAAACTTGATGCTCCTGTTTCTGGGTATGATCATGGACATGGCACCGCTCATCTTGATAACCACTCCCATACTCTTACCGCTGGTTCGTTCCCTCGGTGTCTCGCCGGTGCAGTTCGGCATCATCATGATGATCAACCTAGGTATAGGTCTGTGCACACCACCCGTTGGAACGACACTCTTCGTGGGCTGTGCGATAGGAAAAAGCACCATGGAAAAGGTGGCGAAGGCTTCGATACCTTTCTACATAGCGATGATTGTGATTCTCCTTCTGGTCACCTACGTGCCTTGGTTCACGATGTTCCTGGGAGGTAGATTCGCAAGATAACAACCTAGAGCATTTTTCTCAGTGGAAGGGTGTTGAGGTTCACTTTTGTCCATTGGATGATAAAATTTTTTTGGAAAACCATATATGTCGATCTTTTGAGAGGCAATTTGTTTGGGGGGTGATCAGATGAAGAGGTTGTTCCTGATCACATTGTTGGCGCTCATGACTGCAGCCTTCGGGTTGATCAAGGCCGATCTCTGTGATAAACCCATCGGTTTTGCATCGGTGAACGCGCTGGGGCAAGATGGGACAACGGGTGGATGTGGTGGCGAAATCGTGATCGTCAAGACAGCCGAAGAACTGGAAGAATGGGCAAAGAAAGAGGGAAAGTACATAATCGTTATCGATGGAATCATCGTGTTCGAGCCAAAGAGAGAGATCGAAGTCAAATCGGACAAAACAA